>JAZLII010000273.1:0-9884 GCA_045617275.1 Bacteroidaceae bacterium | reverse complement strand
ATAGTGAGGCTCTTGCTCAAGATAACCAACGCGAAGGTCGCGACGATAAACGATGTCGCCACTATCAGCACTATCCTTACCCCCTAATATATTTAATAAGGTAGTCTTGCCCGTTCCGTTCTGAGCAATGAGTCCGACACGCTGACCCTCGGCGATACCGAAGGAGATATCTTCAAAAAGCGTACGATCGCCTACACGTCGGGTAAGATGTTCTACTTGTAAATATGCGTTGACTGCAGCCATTTTTCTGTTTTATTTGCAAAAGTACGGAAAAAATTTGGAACAATCAAAGAAAAAGACTACCTTTGCATTAGAAACAAGGGGACATTCTCCTTTTTAAAACAAGAAACACCAAATTACTTATTACCACATCTATTCCGCGTGAAGCGTATGAACAACGAAGTTACACGTTGCATACGTTGTTGTTATATTTATGACAAAATCACATCGGAGTGGTATTAGCCAAATAATCAAGATGCACACAAAAGACGAACTTGAAAAGATGAGTGACATCGATCTTGCAACCACAGCCCTTAACCTTGGGCTCGAGGTAAAAGAAGATCGCATGGAAACCATATACGATATTATTGAAAAAGAAGCCAGCGCCGGCGCTGAAGCAAGTGCCGAGGCTAAGCCTAAGCGCACACGCATAACCCGCACTACCACAAAGCAGAGCAAAGTCTTTACGTCAACGCAAGATGGGACATTGAAGAGCATTGAGTCGAAGAAAGAACGCAAACGCGCCCTGAAAAGTGCGGAGAAAGCAGCAAACCCCTTCAGCGACGGACCTTTGTCGGACGTCCCTCCCACTGACAACATCAATACGGCAGACGAAACGACTTCTGAGACGAAGGAGGAGAAGGAAGAGCCCAAGACGAAGAAGCGTACGACAAAAAAGACGAACACTGCCCCAAGCGAGGTGCCAGAGAAGACCACAAAGACAAAAAGAGCCACAAAAGCCGCAAAATCAAAGGAACCTGAGATGGAAGCTGAATCGGTCGATGAGAAAGAAATAATCGATTCACTTCCCCAAGAGGAAATAACAGGAAACACACTTTCCCCTGAAGTATCAGAGGAGGTTGTTGAGGCACCTGTTCAGGAAACAGCTCAAGACAAAGAGCAGGACAACGAGTTTGTGGAAGAAGGCGAGAACAACGAAAGTGAATTCACGGATGACGAGGTTCGCGAGTTTTTCGAACGAGACGAGAGCGACTTCATCATCATGAAAGACATACCAAGCTTGCAGGACTTGCTCAAAGATGTTGAGATAATGGACGAACCCGAAGACATCGACAACTACGAAGAGATTCAAAGCAAGCCCAAAAACAGCTCCGTACCCGGTCGAGCAGAAAAAGAGGAGAAAGCTCAGCCCAGATTCGACTTTGGCAACATCATCCAAGCAGAGGGTGTTCTGGAAGTCAATGGTGATGGCACCGGCTTCCTGCGCTCGAGCGACTACAACTATTTGCCTTCACCCGACGATGTCTATGTAAGCCAACAGGTTATTAAACAATATGGTTTAAAGACCGGCGATGTATTAGAGGGTCCGGTACGTCCACCTCGCGAAGGAGAGAAATACTTCCCTTTGATAAGCATATCGAGAATAAATGGATGCAACCCAGAGGTGGTTCGTTCACGTTCTCCCTTCGAGAATCTGACACCCCTCTTCCCCGACGAGAAGTTCCAGCTCTGCAAGGGCAGACACGACAATCTGAGTGCCCGCGTGGTCGACCTCTTCGCCCCCATCGGTAAGGGACAGCGTGCCCTCATCGTGGCACAGCCTAAGACCGGTAAGACCATCCTGATGAAGGACATAGCCAATGCTATCGCTGCCAACCATCCCGAGGCATACCTCATGATGCTGCTCATCGACGAACGTCCTGAGGAGGTCACCGACATGGCCCGCACCGTCAATGCAGAGGTCATCGCCTCCACCTTCGACGAACCCGCCGAGCGCCACGTGAAGATAGCAGGCATCGTCTTGGAGAAAGCCAAGCGTATGGTGGAATGCGGACACGACGTCGTCATCTTCCTCGATAGTATCACGCGTCTGGCCCGTGCCTACAACACCGTATCGCCTGCCAGCGGTAAGGTACTCACCGGTGGTGTCGATGCCAATGCCCTCCACAAGCCCAAGCGCTTCTTCGGTGCGGCCCGCAACATAGAAAATGGCGGTAGCCTCACCATCATCGCCACGGCCCTCATCGATACCGGTTCGAAGATGGACGAGGTCATCTTTGAGGAGTTCAAGGGAACGGGCAACATGGAGTTGCAGCTCGATCGCTCTCTGTCCAACAAGCGCATCTTCCCTGCCGTCAACATTGTGGCCAGCTCCACCCGTCGCGACGACCTTCTGCACGACAAGACCACCCTCGACCGTATGTGGATACTTCGCAAGTTCCTTTCCGACATGAATCCCATCGAGGCCATGAACGAGGTCAAGAGCCGTCTCGAGCACACCATCAACAACGAGGAATTCCTCCTCAGCATGAATTCGTAATATACACCATTATAAGCAAAAAGGGCACCCACAAGGTGCCCTTTTTGTGTAGGGGAAGGTGAGCAAGCCCTTCGAGGGCCCCGTGCTTAGTGTTGATAGAGTGTATTATGGTTTTGGGCGGAATGGTAACTTGGCGGGTGACTTTCTGTACTTTGCAAGCTTTGACATGTGCGCCTTTCTTAGTCTTTCCTTTTCCTTTTAGAGGTCCTCAGGAGTAGTGTTGTCCTTCATTACATAGAGGGTACCAAAGTAGCCTTCACCGGCTGCATGGAGAGCTACGTCATCTCGGCATTCATCGAAATCTGTATCGTTAAAGTCCTCATCATACTCCACAGAGTAATCGCCTTCCACCAATGGGATCATAATGCGACTGAGAGCGGGGTAAGCATATCTACTTCCATTCCTATCCTCATACCAGAAGAGGACTTCGTCCCACCAGTTCTGGTACATGAATTGGAACAAAGCTTTGATTCCCGTCTTAGTCTCTTTGAGGAAGACATAAGCCATATTGTTGGAAGAGTAGCTGTTGGTCTTCCAATAGTTGAAGTCGTAATAGTAATCCTTGTTGTCCTCCTCTTGATCGAGATCGGTGTGATAGCAGGTCATTGGCATCTACAATTTCTTTTGCCGTCAGCTTGATACCCTTGTCCAGGGCACCATCGGGGATCTCAAACTTGACGTCGCCAACCAGGAAGGTGCCACCGCCGGTGTCGACTTCTGGTTCGTCGATCAAGGAGCTTTTCTCGGAGCATCCGTACCACCCAAGTGCTGCGACGAGGAAAAAGAGTAAAAATAGGTTTTTACGCATAGCTATAAGGTTTTTTGGGGTTGTATATTAGATTTTTAACAGATTCTGTGGGCTTCCTAAGGGGACTGGGGCTGACGTAATACGGGCCACTCGGGCTTGCCTCTGGGAATCAGGACTGGGAGGACTTGACCTCCTCGATGTTGCGATACTGGCTGGGGGTCATATTCATGGCCTTTCGGAAGATGCGGGAGAAGTAGCTCATGTCCTGGAAACCGCACTCGAGGGCTATGTCGCCAATGCTCTGGTGGGTGGTGCGAAGCATACGGCAGGCCTTGGCCATCTTGATCTTCTCGATGTAGCCGTTGACTGTCATCTCGGTGCTGCCCTTGAGGCGACGGTTGAGCTGGCTGTAGCTCATGCACATCTGCTGGCAGAGGTGCTCCGTGGTGAGGGACTGACGAGCCAGAAGGGCGGAGGCCTGACTGTGGCACTCGTTGAGGAACTGTATGTCGTGGTCGGAGAGGTTGGTCTTCAGTTCTTCTTCGTCGGTGGTGCCTTCCTGAATGAGGGCCTGGGCAAACTTCTTCATGAGCTGCTGACGCTGCTGGATGAGATTGTCGATGAAGGCCATGAGTTCGCGACCATTGAAGGGCTTCTGCAGGTAGGCATCGGCACCGAGCTGGAGGCCACGGAGGCGGTCTTCGTCGCCTACCATCGCGGTTAGCATGATGACGGGCAAGTGGCTGATATCCTCATGCTTACGCACATACTCGAGGAGCTGGAAGCCATTCATGCGAGGCATGGTGACGTCGGTGACGATGAGGTCGGGCATGGTGGATCGGAGCAGTTCGACGGCTTCCTCTCCATCGCTGGCCAGGAGCACATGATAGTCGGCAGAGAGCAGGGCGTGGAGGACAGCCTGTATGTCTTTGTTGTCCTCGGCCACGAGCACGGTGCGCTTGCCATCCGGGGCTGCATCTTCCATGGCGAGAGGCGGGTTGTCTTCCTCGGGGGTCGGCGTGTCTGGTGCCGTCTGCTTCCAGGGCACCACGATGGTTCCGTCCATCTGATGGGCCGTCTCAAGCAACTGATTGACAAGCAGAAGCATCATGTCGCTCTGCTTGCGTATGCCACTGAGCGATCGCTGCTCTTCGTCGGAGAGCTGGGCGTCGGTGGAGAGCTGCTCGGTGAGTCCGTTGACCACGGTAAGAGGGGTGCGGAACTCATGTGAGATGCGGGCATAGAGCTCGCGCTGCGCCTGGGCGTTTTTCTCCATCATACGGAGATTGTCCTCGATGACCTGTCGCTTCTGACGCTGTACGCGCCTATAAGAGAGAGTAAGGAGTATGATGGAGACGGCCAGTAGAAGGGCTATGATACCACCCGTGAGGTAGACAGTCTTATAGAGGTGCTCCATCTCCAGTTCTCCCTCGAGCACAGCCATGTGCTGTGCATTTTTCTTTCGCTCATAGTTGACACGGGTCTTCTGCATCTCCATGAGCTTCTCACTGCTGAGAAGGCTGTCGCTCAGTATCTTAGAGCGCTTCATATAGCGCAGCGCCTCGAGGGGATGATGGTCGGCATCTTCGAGATCGGCCATGAGCTGGTTGGCCTTGAGCTTGTGCTCGAGCGACTGCGTGCCTTCTGCCATCCTCAGGGCATCGTGCATGATCTCACGAGCCAGGGTGAGGTTGCCCCGCTGAAGTAGCAGTTCGGTAGCGCTGAACATGGGATTGAGCGTATGCCAGTCGTCGCCGACGTGCACCAGGGTGTCGTAGGCTGCCATGAACTCTTTCACGGCCTTGTCCATATCGCCTTGCAAGACGGCCACCTCTCCAAAATAGGTATGGCAGAGACCGATGCCTGTGGCCGAGCGGGCCTTGCGATTGCTCTCCATGGAGAGGCGGAAATAGTACATGGCAGAGTCGAGCTGACCCTGATCGCGCTTCACAGAACCGATGTTGGCATAGTTGATGGCCTGACCGAGATCGCTCTCGAGGGACTTCTCTCCTGCGAGGGCCTTACGGAAAGACTCTTCGGCATCGTCGAGCTGTCCGGCCGTCATCTGCACGTTGCCCAGGCCATTGAGACTGCGCAACACATTCTTACGAGCCACATGCGACGTGTCGCGCTCAGCAATCTCCTCGGCCATTCTCAGCGCCTCCAGATGGTAGGTCAGTGCCTCCTGCAGTTCGCCGAGGCGACGCATGTCGGTGCCGAGATGATTGGTCGCTATCACCCACCCCACACTGTCTCCCGCCTTCTGCGCAAGCTCAAGGGCCTGCTCGTGCAAGCGAAGGGCGGAGGCGAAGTCGGAAAGGTTGCGCATGGACGAACCGCTATCGTTGAGCAGCTGTATCTCGTCGCGCTCTTCCTGCGTCGCCACACGACCACCGGCCATGCGTCCACAGGCCACGCAGAGCATGGCCATCACCGTAGTCCATATGAGTCGTCTTGCAGTCATGAAAGGCAATTGAAAGGCGGTTAGTACAATTTAACATTTGCAAAGATAATTAATAAGTTTTAATAATACGAAATTCTTTGCAAAAAATTTCAAACCGAAAGAAATCTTCAATCGGGCATTAGGACAGCGTGTCGATTGATTTTCAGTCGTTTGCAAGATTTTCATGCACATATTTTACCAATCGGACAAAGTGCGGAAATCACGGTAATGACCGCATTTTTCGTCATTTTGCAAGAATAATACCACAATTTGAACAAATAGTCCAAACGCCATTTTACACTATTGCGTAACTTTGCAATGTCGAAAGAAACATCCTTAACGAACTATATATACACACCTTAACGAACTGCATATTACCCCATACGTAAGGGTATCCCAAAAAGAAGGCAAGCAGCTATCCATCCGGACGAGCACTTGCCTTTTTCGGTGCATGGGAACGTCTTAACAATCACGTTAGTTTTGCGGAACTTCAGGGACACGACTTGCGGACTTTGGGAACATATCTTGTGGAGAAAGGGAACATTTTAGTACATTTTGCCCTTCAAAACAGCAAATCTGATACTCAAAGGGGTTCAAAGAACAGGAAAAGCACGACGACGGACAAGCACAGGGGCACTGAAAGCGCAGAATGTTCCCATTCTCCACAAAAAAACATTTTTTATATATAATTATAATGGTATATAAAGGAAAAATCGTACATTTGCATTCGATTGAAAAACAAACTACTAACGAAAAGCATTATGAAGAAGACATTTGTGATACTGTGCGGCTTGATGGTGAGCATGGCATCGATGGCACAGACGCCTACCAGTGAGATAGCCAAGATGACGGCAGAGCAACTCGCTCCTCTAGTGAAGAGCGCCAAGACAGAGGCCGAACTCATTGCTGCGACCAACCGCTACAACAGCCTGGGCGACAAGGTGAAGGTGGCTGAGATGCAGGAACTCATACTCAAGAAATACCCCAACGGCACCATGGCTCGCAGCAAGAGCCTCAACGAACTCTACGACCAGAAGACGGGTGCTGACCAGGAGAAGTACTACAAGACCTGGATCAAGCGATTCAGCCCCGAGAAAATGGGGGCCAACATAGCCTACGACTATGCTGCCTACTCCGTGGCCTATGCCTATGCCGGTGAAGGCAACGGTGCCAAAGCCGTGGAGTATATCAGCAAGGCCGTAGACCCTGCATGGGCCAGCAACGGAATGCTCACCGTGATGCAGGCTCTCGAGCAGAACGGTTGTCCCTCAGAGGCCGCACAGCTGCTCGACCTCGCCCTCGAGCGTGCCAACAAGGCCTTGCAGAACCCCAACCTCTCCAGCTACGAGAAGCAGATGCAGAGTGAGGTCTTCCGCGCCTATGCCCACCGTCTCTACGCACAGGGCAAGACGAAGGAGGCCATGGCCGAATACGAGAAGATGCCCGCCAGCATGCACGACGACATCTACGCTCGACTGCTAGCCGACAACGGACGCACCATGGAGGCCTTCGTGATGCTCGACCAGAAACTGCGCGAAGGACGCAACACCAAGGATACCGACGAGGCACTGAAGGCCGTATGGCAGAAGGGCAACGGAAGCCTAGAGGGTCTCAACGCTCACATCTCTCTCATCAAGGCACAGCACAAGCAGAAGGTGAAGGACGAGGTGGCCAAGAGCATGATACAGGAGAAGGCTCCCGACTTTGCCATCAAGGACATCAACGGCAACATCGTTCGTCTCTCCGACCTCAAGGGCAAGACCGTGATACTCGACTT
Organism: Bacteroidaceae bacterium; assembly: GCA_045617275.1. Lineage (GTDB taxonomy): Bacteria > Bacteroidota > Bacteroidia > Bacteroidales > Bacteroidaceae > Physcousia. Next base: position 2,416 of record JAZLII010000273.1, on the reverse strand, counting down.
CTGGGCCACCTGGTGTGGACCTTGCAAGCGCTCACTGCCTGCAATGAAGATGACCGTGGAGAAGTATAAGGCCGACCCCGACGTGGTATTCCTCTTTGCCCACACCTGGGAGCGCGGTACCGTGGAGGAGGCCTACAAGGATGCCAAGGAGTACCTCGACACCAACGGCTATGGCGACTTCCGCCTGCTCATGGACACCAAGGATCCCGAGACGAAGGTTTGCAAGGCTGTCACCGCCTATGGAGTGCAGGGCATCCCCGCCAAATTCATCATCGACGGTCAGGGCGACATCCGCTTCAAGATCTCCGGCTTCGGCGGCAGCGACGAAGATGCCGTGACCGAGCTCTCCGAGATGATAGAACTCTGTAAGAAGAAATAATACAGGAAATTGTGTGAGTTATTATTTTAACCAAAAATAAACAAAAATGAACAAAAATAATAAGTTCTGAAGAGTTCAGTAATACTGTAAAAGGTTTAAATATTCTATTTTTGTTGATTTTTGGTTTCAAACAAATCTCTTCACACGCCCCCTTTACCCACTTTTAACTTTTGACTTAACAAATCCATATCCACATGAAAATCAGACATATCCTCCTGGCACTCTGCCTCATCTGCTTCGGCATCGCGAGCTCATCGGCACAGTCCAAGCAGACCACCACGATGGTCAATCCCCTCACCTACACCGACATCCCCGACAACGACGTGATCCGCGTAGGCGACGACTTCTACATGATAAGCACCACGATGTTCTTCTGTCCCGGTGCGCCCATCATGCACTCCAAGGACCTCGTACACTGGCGCATCGTGAGCTACATCTACGACTGCCTGGCCGACGACGACATCTACAACCTACGCAACGGCAAGAATGCCTACGGTAAGGGTCAGTGGGCCACCACGCTGCGCTATGTCAACGGTACCTACTACGCACTCTTCATCGCCAACGACCAGCACAAGACCTACGTCTACCGCACCGACGACATCACGAAGAGCAACTGGGAGCGCAATGAGATACCCGGTGCCTTCTTCCACGATGCCAGCCTGCTCTTCGACAACGACGGCCGTGTCTACGTGGTCTACGGCAACGGAGAACTCCACATCACCGAGCTCACGCCCGACCTTCGCTCCATCAAGCAAGGTGGCGTCAACCAGGTGCTCATCAGCACACCTCGCCAGGGCTTCGGCCTGCGCGCCGAGGGTGCCCACATGTACCACATCGGTGACTACTACTACTGCATCGTCATCGACTGGCCCAGCGGACAGCCTCGCACCGAGCGTTGCTTCCGCAGCAAGACGCTCCTGGGCGAGTATGAGTCGAAGGTGATCCTCCAGGGTGCTTTCGACGGTCGTGGCGACGGTGTGGCCCAGGGTGCCATCTTCGACACTCCCAAGGGCGACTGGTACAGCGTGATGTTCCAAGACCACGGCGGTGTGGGCCGCGTACCCACCCTGCAGCCTGTCACATGGACCGACGGATGGCCCATGCTCGGCGACAATGGCAAGCCCGTGAAGCAGTTTGAGGTGAACCTGGCTCCCTTCGGCGAAGACCATGTGTGGGCCAGCGATGAGTTCAAGTACAAGAGCAATGCCGACCTCGACCTGGTATGGCAGTGGAACCACAAGCCCATCGATGCCGACTGGTCGCTGACCGCTCGTAAGGGATGGCTCCGCCTCACCACCAGCCAGATAGCCACCAACGTGCTCGATGCACGCAACACACTCTGCCAGCGTACCGTGGGTCCTCGCTGCAAGAACGAGGTGCTCCTCGACCCCTCAGGCATGAAGCCCGGCGACTATGCCGGCCTGTGTGCCTTCCAGAGCAACCACTGCGAGGTGGGTGTAGAGGTAGCCGACGACGGCACTCGCTACATCGTGGCAAAGAACGGTGCACCCCGTGGCGGCGTGAAGGAAATCATGCGTGAGCCTCTCAAGGGCAAGAAGGTATATCTCCGCATCAACTACGTCTTCACACCCCAGGCCGACGACACCTGCGGTCCCGACAAGGCCATGATGAGCTACTCGCTCGATGGCAAGAAGTGGACAGACATCGACTATCAGCTCCAGATGCGCTTCACCCTCGACTTCTTCATCGGCTACAAGGCTGCCCTCTTCAACTACTCCACCAAGACCGTGGGCGGACATGCCGACTTCGACTATTTCCACCAGTGGGTGTACTAAGCCATTCTACCTTCGCAAGCTTTGCTTTGCTCAGTTTCAGTCGATTAGTCATTTAGGAAGACTGCGAGAGCGGGCTCAAGGCAAATCCACAAATTAGTCGTTTGACAATAATACAGCAACAGGATCAGAGGTCCCTACCCCGATCCGAGGGCACTGAAAAACCCTCTTGATTGCTGAGGCACATTAAATAATAAAATGGGATTGTAACATTTTGGTGTTGCAGTCCCATTTTGCTTGGTAT
>JAZLII010000272.1:0-22425 GCA_045617275.1 Bacteroidaceae bacterium | reverse complement strand
GTTGCCTGCACCGAACATCAGAGTGAGATTCGAGATAGCAAAGTCCTCAATAGACACTACATCCGCATTTGTAATTTCAGCAGAGTTAATTATTGCAAAACTAGTAATTGACACTGATGGATTGATAACAAGAAGTGTAATTTCTTCGTAAGATGTAGCTCCAGTAGAAGGGTTTCCAATAGTAACACCTCCTACATCTGCTCCACCATTAGCATATATCCTCCAACCAGCATTTACACCATTCTGTGACTTTATCTTACATTTAGCAGCAATGGTGTTTCCAGCAGGTATTGAAAAAGTAAAGTGCGATTGTGTATTGAATACAGCTGTGCTGTAAATACTACCGACATTTATGTTGGTGTCGAATCGGCCGAGTCTATTTGCCAACTGATTCCACACCACAGAGTTGCCCTTGATAGTCACATACTCCGCAAGACTATCGTCAATCTGATGCGTACCACCAGCCACACGCTCCGTAAACTCCTCTGAGGTTGCCTCACCGTCACCAATGAGGTTCTTTGCGAATCCTACGCCCATGTTGTCGTAGTAGCCATCGCTGAACGACTTGAGGTCTACATCGCCACGGAGGTTAGCGAGCTGAGTAGCGATGCTTGCAAAGATACCCCAGCGAGCCACCTTCATCACGTTGGCACCTGCCACGTCATTGCGGTAGGAGACAAGCACGTCCGCATAGTCCTCACCAGCAAAAAGAACGGCATAAGTGGAGATTGGCAGGTCAACGTTTACAGCCGAGTAGATAGGCTTGTAAACGTCCTTATCAACGCCACCAATCTTCTCTATAGTGTGGCTTACAAACAGAGCAGTACCAAGCACCATCTTGTCGCTTCCACCCATGAGAAGTTCGTAGATGTTACCCTTGCTGACAGTACCCAAGCGTCCAATGTTGAAACTGGAATCCGCCACGAAGTTGCCTTCCTTGTCGATACGCTTTCCACTCTCAATGAGCGTCAAGGTAACATCGGGCAGTTGCTGATACTTGCCCATGTCTCGGTTGATGTCTGCCATGTCAGTTGCGAATCTCACAGCCTCGGCGTTGGCTGCGTCACGTACTGCCTCCTTGCTGTCGAACTCGTCTTGCCGTGCCTTTTCGGTGCGTGCAAACTCCGTTTGCTTCTCCTGCTGGGTACGCTGGAACTCGGTAGCCTCTGCGGCACGCTGGCTCACAGCCTCCTGATGGTCTTCCACATGCCGGGTGTGGTCCTGCTCCGCACGGGTGTGATCCTGCTCGGCTCTGTTGTGGTCGGGCACGGTCACTGTATCGTGATAGTTGGTGACGGTGTTGTATGCTCTGTTGGCATCAGCAGCCGCACGGTTTGCGTTGACGGTGGCGTCGTCTGCATTCTTTGCCGAACGCTCAGCTTTTCCGGCCTCCTCCCTTGCCACACCTGCAGCCCAGTTGGCGTTGGTTGCTGCCTCGTTGGCTCTGTCAGTCGCAGCTTCTGTATCCAACTTGGCGGTGCGGGCCTCCTGTGCGGCAACGATGGCGCCGTCCTTGGCGTTGTTCATCTCTGCAGCCTCTTCCGGGGTCCAATAGTCGATTCCCTTGGTAGGCATCGTGCCCAGGTCTAATACTTGCTTTTCCATATTGCTCATTTTTGATATGTGTTAAAATTCGAGAAACAAATGTTTTTGTCCGGCCACCTCCTTGGTGTATACCCTGATGTCGCCAACCACTGGCACTTCGCAGTATAGGTGCTTGCGCCCGTCCTCGCCCTCTTCTATGTAGAAGAGGGGGATGTTGATGCCTCCATCCTTTCCGTCCCTTCCTGGTTTCCCTGGCATGCCCGGTTCGCCCTCCTTGCCACGCTTCACGGTGGTAGTCTTGCCGTCCGCCCAGGTGATAACCGTGTTGCCGTCGGCATCCTCCTCCTGGATCACGATCTCAGCATCCTTGCCATTCAGGCTCGCCAGCCATTCGTCCACGGTCCCAACAAACCCACGGCGAACCGCCTCTTTGTAGGCACTCAAACCCACAACCTCGTGGGTCACTATGCCATCCCATTCCACCACACCGGGGCATGGAACACCCCGCATCGCCTCCAGCCGCACGCGCTTCGTCTCCACGCGCACCCCGTCGGCCATGTCGTCGTCCGGGTACATCATCACCACCTCCACCGTAAGCAATCCGCCTACGAATCCAGGCTTGTCCATTGACACTATAACGAAACCGTCCCTCACCGAGCATCCGCCATAGAACCGATCGCCGGTCCATCCGCATGCCACACATTCCTGAGGGGTATCGGTCCACACACGCAACTCAAATGGAACCTCCAGCGGGTCCACCGCAGCGCCGTCCTTCATCACGACAAGCTTCAACTTCACGTCGTCGCCTTCCTTATATCGTATTCTATTCATGATTAAACGCTAGTTAAACAGTACCACATATTCATCCGACACCTTCTCACCCTCTTTAATTAGGGTAATGAGTGCCACACTGTCACCTTCCAGCTCATAGCTGAACCTTTGGGGTATATACCTCTTGTCCTTCACGGCAAACACCGTAGGAATGGCCATTCTGCCCAGCGAGTGTGCCACACTTACAACCTTACCCTCTAGAAGATCCGCCTTCACCAGCTGCGATGCCGCCTTCTGCTGGTACTCGCTCCTATGCAGGAAAGAATCAAGCCAATCTGCATAGTCCTGCTCCTGTGGGCAGGATCCGTTCTTGAATCTACCCTTTAGAAATTGAATCGTCCGTATCATTTATTCTGTTCTTTGATGGTTAAACAGTCAGTTCTCCAACCATAGCAGACCCTATCTTGTTCCAGGGCGTAGAATCTATGGTGCGGGTGCAGGGCTCTATTCCCTCCGCCTCTTTCCCGTATGGTACATCCAGCTCGCAGTCCGCATCCAACACGGAATCCACCTCCAGTCCGTTAGCCCGTGCTATCTCGTAGGCGGAATCGATGTCGCCGCACCACTCCACCGCCACATCGAGCATCGTCTGTCCTCTCTTGCCAATCACCTTTCTCATGCTTCCGCAGTATTCAGTTCCACAAGTCGGCTCGACGTGATGGAGTTCGGGGTGGCAATCTGGGGCATCACCTTCACATCCTTCAGCAGTACATAGTCGTCGTTCGACTCATCAATGCTCGCCTTAGCCACCAGCACAGCCCTCATCTCCTTATGCGGGGTCTCTGTGAAAGCTATCGTCTCGCCATATACAGGGCTCGGGTTTACTACGTCGCTCTCGGTGAACAGCAAAGCATAGTTCGATGCGTATCCCTCCAGAATTCGGCTCTGTCCTTCCACACTGCCACCGGAGAAAGTGTATAGCTTGCCACCATGTAGCACCACGCCACCTTCTATGGTCATCATGCTACCCACGGCAGGCGTCTCTCTCAGCACGAGGCTTGCCCTCATACCCTTCATGACGACAGCCATCTTCTCAGTAACTCCGAATAGGCTGCAAAGCATACCGCCCATGGCTTCCACCACTTCCTGGTCTGCATCGCTCAGAAAACTCATGTCGCCAGGCACTATCTGACGCACATCGTCACTCGAATGATCAATATATTTCATGCCTTATAGTATTATGTTTCATAAATTCTCCACTCTGAACCCAACGCCAGCAAACACAAACTTGCCCACATAGGCCTTCACCTCATCCACGCTCACGTTTGCCGGCACCTTCACCACAAAGTCACACCCCACGTCAGCAAGTTTCACGCTCGTAATAATCGTGCCGGTCATCGGGCATATAACCACGTATGGATATTCCTTGCCGAACATCCTCACGGTGCCGCCCTCCTGGGGGGCAATTACGATACCCTCGCCAAACTTATCCCTCAGAAGGCCCTCCATGACCATCTTCTGGCCTATGTTCTTGTGTTCCGCCTTCGTCGACTCCTTATACACCTCGGCTTCTCCGGCATCGCCCACCGTGTGGCTGGTCAGCACCTGTACCAGTCTTCTAAAGCGCATACCACTCCGCAATGCAGATGGTATCATCTGAGATATCAATGTATTCCAGTTCATAATGCCTCGTAGTTAAGTCCGTCCACATCCAGCTTTGCATATCCGTTGGATGGTTCCACGGCATCCGTCCACTCTACACCGTCCATGGTCTTCATGGTTAGGAACACATCCTCCACGCCGTCCACAGACATGATAGCCTGCACCAGTCTTCCGCTGTATATGGTGCCGTTGAACTCCAGGTTCTGAAGCATCGTGTCAATGGCATTCTTCACAGCCATCTTCACATCGGCCTTCATTCGCTCAGCACTGTAGCGCACCGTGCCGTATAGGCGCATATTGTTCGCACTTCCCGTGGTCACTGACACCATTAGCCCCATCGGTTTTATGGCTTCCACATATCCCACAAAGCTCTCCTTCTGGGCATCCGTCAGCCCCTGAAGGTTGCCCACCTCTCCCTTTGCCACCTTGATCCGCAGGGTCCTTCCCATCACCGTCACCGATGCCGCCGTCACCCTCCGCTTGCTCACATCTACCGATGGATAGTCCACCTTGCCGTCTATCACCTGCAGGGCGTCACCCTCCTGCCAAGCCTTCGCCTTGGCTATCCACCAGGCACTCGTTCCGTAATGGGTAGCAGAGGCAACATCCCGCACCTCACGCTTCCATTCGTCAAGTTTGGTCTCCTTGAGGGCTATCACATAGGCCACCACCCACATGAGCAGTCGCAACACGCTCACCTTGCTGTACACTTCGTCGAAATCCCTTCCAGGTTCAAAACCAAAGAGCGTCGCCACGCTCGCGTTGCCCATCCATGTACTGGTCAACTCATCAAATATCTCTTGTGTAGTCATATCAGTATTTCGCATTAATGTTTATATTCTTCCCGTTCATGGATACCACCCCCACATCCATTCCATCTCTCCGCAACTGCTCCACAACCTCACGCTTCACAGCCTCCATGTTGTCATCACCCACACACTCCCCAATAGCAACGCCCATCGAGGGGTATTCCTTCCACTCACCTTTCGCAGATTGCAGTATGTTGAGCACATTCTGCTGCAAGGTATTGCCCAGTGCCAGGTCATGGTCTTTCACTACCAGGTCCTGCACCTCGTCGCCCGCTGTCAATATGTCGTAGTCCTTCATCAGTGATTTATAGTTTCGTCTTCAATGTCGCTCTCCACACTCTGTGTCGTTGGGTTGAACACCGCCCCAAGTGGGGCACCGTTTCCGGCAACAGGGGTCGTGCTCAACAGAGTCTTCAGGGTATTCAGATCCCGCTCCACGTTCGCCATCCATCTCTTCAGCGTCTCGATATTCACCAGTCCGCCATTCTTCCCTCCCTTGATGGATACGCCATCGATGTCACCGAAGGCCACCACCACCATGTTCGCCAGGTTTTCCTTGCCGATGTCAGCCACTACCACGTAGGAGTTCACCTTGGGGACAATCATCAATCCCTCCTCGCTCCCGTCTGTGACAGACCTGAGCCGCACACCCTCTATCGTGATGTCCTCGATGTTCACCGAACAGGTGTCACCGTCTACAGACAGAACCTGTCCCACCCATAGCAGGGGTCCACGGCCGCCAACAATTCCACGTATGGCTTTCTTTATGTCGCTTTCTGTTCCCATTTAATCACTGTTTAACCATTGCTCAAACACGTCTTCCAAGGAAGACCTTCCGCTTCCCGCCTGCCTCGCTGTAGCTCACCTCTGTGCCCACCACATAGTACTTGCCATTCTTCTCCGGGTAGTCTGAATCATAGAGACGAACCGTGTATGTAGGGTTCACGAACGGAACCAGCCATCCCGTGAAGCTTCCCTCGTAGCCGTCGAAAACGAGCGCATCGTGCTCCTCTTTCGCCAGCTTCTTGGCGCTACCTTCTCCCACACTCGATGCCGTGCGGCTCACCTTCTGCCCACCTGGGGTGCCATAGCTCACTTTCTTCGTCGTGCCGTCCTTCTGGTAGATGGTCAGCTCCACCTCTATTTTTCTGTCCTTGGCACGGACATACTTCAGGTCGCTCTTCTCTATGTTCTTGGCGAAGTCGAACCGAACCTCCTGCTCCCACCCCAGGAACCGGTAGGGGGCATGCACATGCAGCGTCATTCCCGAGAAGTAGATATTGGCTCGTATATCCTCCTGGATCTTGTTCAACACATCGTAGCCGGTGGCGTTGAAGAAGGTGAACTTCTCGAAGGTGATGTCATAGTCGCACTCGATCGTTATCCAGTCTGCCACCTGTCGGCATACCTCGCTCAATACCTTCTTCAGGGTGATGTTCGTGTACTGTCTGTTTGCGACGTTCTTTGTCTTGAATAGGTAGAGTGCGTCGATACACTCTATCGTAAGATGTCCGCCATCAGTCTTGATGCTGTCCACATAGCCCGAGAACTCCAGCCTGAGGTCGTCCCCATAGCCAAGTTCTATCTCCACCTGGTCTCCATCGTTTATCTTGCTCTCGATGTCGATGGCAGCGTTCATCACGCTCCCAGGAATGGCAATGGTGGCAGTATCGCTCAGTGTGTCGATGCTCTTCCGTATGGTCACATCGCTCACCAGCTTCAGCAGGTAGCCGCCAATCCTTATTCTATGGTTCATCTGCATCATATCTGTTCAAGCAATACGTATGAGTCATCCGAATAGCACTTAAGAGCGTAGGCCTGCGAGTTCAGCCCCTTGGTATGTGGGAAGTCGTAGCCCTCCACCACCAGACTGGTGATGTTGTAGCAGTCGCGCAGATAGTCGCAATCCACCTTCACAGTCTTTCCGGATCGGCAGATCTCAAGCAGTATCTTCATATATTCAGGCAGACTCTGCCGTTCATCAGAGCGAAGCACACCGGCAATGGAGATGCTGAAGTCGTCTTCCCTCCAACTCTCCTTGATGGTTCCTCTGAGTGTTCCACCTTTGGCAACCTGGCGACGCACAATGATGTTCTTCCCACTTACACCCATCACTGGATCCAGGGGAAATTCCAGCGTAGGACCACCTTCCACCGAAAGCGTAAGCCCACATTGCACATAGATGCTTGCGCTGCTCAGGCCTCCGTCAACAGTCTCCCCCTTCACGTCGGCATATCTCACCACGTTCTGGATCATAGGCTGCAGAGGAAATCCCACCTTGTTCGCCCAGTTGTTCACTGATATTGCAAAGTCTTCAAAGGCCATATCTATACGGCTGCCATCTGGGCAGCATTAAGGGTTCTTAATAATATCTCCGTCACTCGCTCCTCAAGGTTACGGGTGTTGTCTTCCAGCGTACCGTTGAAGGCTATGCTCTCCACCATGTTGTCCATGCGGATGTTGATGGTCGTATTTCGGGTTCCTCCCGTGGCAACCTCGCTGGCGCTCTTTGCCCCGCTGGCACTTCCGCCCACAGCACCTGCTGCAGAGCCTATCGACGCACCTGCGTTTATCGTCTGCTGTGTGCCTACCGCGTTCGCCTTGGGTGCCTGTTGCACAGTAGAGGCGGGGCTTCCCTTAATCCATCGGTAGGCCTTCTCTATACCTTCGAGAATAGGCATGACGACCTTCTCGAAGAATGCCTCCAGCTTGTTGACCATCCATGTTATCATCTTGTAGATGGAGGTGTAGATATTCGTAATCGCGCGAAACACGTCTTTCAGCAGCTCCGAGGTCTTCACAAACTCCACTATCTTGTTAACAATATTCCCTGCCACCTCAAAGACCCTCTGGAGCATGGGATACAGACCATTCTTAACCAACGACACCACGGGTTCGATATAGCCTCGCCACGAATCCGTATCGTTAATCGTATTCGACAGCCATTCCGTTATAGGCTGGAGCACTCTCGACACGATGGGGGTCACGATATCAACTATCCTCATCACCCCGTCTGCCAGTGGCATCAGGGCGGATCCAACCTGCACAAGCATGTTGCCGATGGTCTCCTTCAGGTCTCCGAATCGGTTCTTCATCTGCTGCATCTTGCCCTCCGGGGTGTTGGCAAGAGCCTCGTTCATGCCACCCACGCTTTGGCTGATAACCTCTGCCAGGGTTGCCACCTTCTGCTCTTCGGTACCATACTTCAGGATCTTCTCCTGAGCTTCGTCGAACTTGTATCCATAGCGGGATAAGGCTCCCACCTGTCCCTCCATCACCTTGCCCATCATGGATCCTATGGTGACGGCTTGCTCCTGGGTGGCGTTGAGCCCGTACTGCTGAGCCAGCATGTCGTTCATAACCGGCATCAGTTTTTTCAGGCTCTCCGTCTTCTCCAGATAGGTGCCCAGTTCCTGAGCCCCGCTCAACTGCACCTCATCACCTATCACGCCGAGCGCCTGCTGTGCGCTGGCGAGGTCCTTGATGCTCTGCACCTCGGCCATCGAGGCCCCCATGGTGTTCTTCATCACCTGGGCAAGCTTCGTCTCAGCCTCCTGCTGTACTCGGTTGGCTTCGGTGAACTGGCTGATGGCGTTCGACGCCATCTGAATAGTCCCTACAATGTTCTGAATACCGAACGTCACCTTCGACAAACTGTCGAAGGCAGTACGGAGTCCGCTGACCTTCTTCTGAGAGGCTTCTGCTTCATCCGAGATCTTGCGCATCTTCTCGCTGGCGTTACCAGCGATATTCAATATCCATTGTACGGTCTTATTTGCCATGTCCTATTGTCTTATGTTGGCCTCCTTCTGTCTTATCCATTCCAGGGTCTTCCATGTCTTCGCCCACTCTTCGTCGCTCATCCCGTCGGGATCCTCGATGTGGAGGTAGTAGCGCATCATGGTGTTGGCCACGAAAACGAAGTCCTTCTTGGCATCGACGCGGGAAGCCTTTATAGTTCCTCCAGGGTTGCCTCCTTAATCTGGATAAGATCTCCCAGCTTGGCACTCGCTCCAAGGAAGAGGGAGTCGTCGGTCTTGATAGCCTCAGAGCCTCCGATGAAGCAGTTGTTTATCACAGCCTCGTTGTACTTGATGGGATCCTTGTCGCCGGTCACGGCTGCGAATCCGAGGATCTTGCGGTCGGGGGTCTTGAAGTAGCCCACATGTCCGTCCACCTCAATCTTGAAGATTCGACCATGCTCTTTCTTCCATGCCTGAATCTGCTCAGGGCTTGCTTGTCCAATAAGATTTGCCATTTGAATAGGGATTAAATAGTTTTTAAGTAGTGGATGAGCGGGGCTCTCGCCCTCACTCACCCTATTGTGGCGTTACTCTTTTCTGAGGAAGATGAAAGGCAGGGAAATCTCCTGCATCTTGTCACCTTGTGCAATGGAGTTCTCCTCTTCGGTAAACTCCACTCCGAGCAACTTATCCGTGCGGATCGTCTCTCCGGCGTTGCCATAGCTCACGATGATATTCACGTTGAGGTCAAGCACACTGCCTTTGCCAGCATCCTTCAGAGCGTTGTATTCGCTCTGTAACACGGTGAGCGTGCCGTCGTAGCTCTTGTTGCCACGCTGTATGGCCACAGGCTCATCGCCTTTGCCATAGATGGCTTCTTTCTCCTGGGACTTCTTGTACTGGATGGCTCTGGCTCCCGTCAGGGTTCTGCCGCCCACTACCACCGTGGTGTCTGCCCAGCTGTATTCTCTTGAGTCAAACATGTTCGCTCCTTTTTTTAGTTAGACATAAAGCCGATGGTCACATCGATATACTTCGCATAGCCCCAAGGCTTCACTCTCAGAGCCACGTTGAACTTGCCCGTGGCCACGATGTTCTCGCGGGTATCTACCACGCACTGTACACCCAGGTCGGAGGGGTCGTCCGGGTCGGTTCCGAGGTTGCCGGCCATGCCATTTGCCACAGCCACCACCACGTCGGCCTCCACGCTCGAAGCATACGAGGGCAAGATGGTGCCGGCAGCAGTCACGGGAACCTCATCGCTCAGCACCTCCACCAACTTGGCATAGGCTATACGGAAGGCCTTGTCCACCGTACGGCGGTTTGCGATTGTGGCATAGTCATCACTTGGGGAGGTGCTCAGGCGGTCATCACTCCAGAAATAGCCACTCTTGCCCACGAAGGTACGGGGGCAGATATACCCTTTGTCATGGATGGCTGCGGGCATGCCCTGCTCAGCGGGTACACTGCCAAGGTACATCACATCGGCGGCAATGGCTCCGTCCTTCACTCGGGCAATGCTTCGCTGAACGGGGATGGAAGCGATTCTACCAGCCACGAGACCAACGGCAGCCTGCTTGCTGTCGGCTACGTTGTCGCCTATCACGATGCACACGCGGTTATCCGTCTTGCTGGTCAGGTCGGTGAGCGCACTTGCGTTACCGGAATAGTTCTGACCTTCTACCACACAGAGCAGAGGGGCATAGTGGCTTGCGGTCCACTCTTCGGCAAGAGCCTGCAGGTGGGTGGCCGCCGTGTAGACCGTGTCGGCCACGCCGTGGGTTACGGTGGCGGAACTGTCGGCAACAGTAACCACTGCCAGCACTCGGATCTCTCCGTTGGCAGCACTCAGCAGGGCGGGGGCATGGTTCTTGGTCTTATCCGTCATGTCGGAAAGGCTCACCGTGCTTGCCACACCCATCAGCCACAGGTAGGTGCCTTCTGGCGCTTCAGCGTAGAACTGCTTCACGGTGGCATACACTTGGGCATTGGCTCCTACGGACTGGCTGTCGATTCCGAGACCTTCGAGGTCTCTCAAGCTAGTGAGCTGATAGGCTTTGCCCAGCTCGAACTTCCCAGACACGGCAACGGCATGCACCAGCAGACCGGTCACACCGTCGTCCATCTGACCAACACGGCCAAGAGAACCACTTGCAAAATTAATTTTTACGTTTGGTAATGCCATATCGTTTTCTTTTTATGGCCACAATGGCCAGTGTTAGTAATAGGGAGAGGGTTGCTAATCGTAGGACATCTTTACGTATCTCAGCATCCTCGGCAGACCGGCCAGCCTCTCCCGTCTTTTCCTTTTCATGCGATACCTCGGCCGCCTCCTTCTTGCTCTCCTGTCTGTCGGACACCCTGTTCCGGTCAACATAGCGGATTATCTCCACCGTCTTCCCTTCCGGGGTAATAGTCACTCTAGTAGTGTCCGTCACCCTCGTGGTGTCATAAACCACCACATGGGTCGTGTCACTCACTGAGCGATGTTCTCTAGTCGTCTCCCTGGTTGCCTGGTTGCTGCTTCTGCAGCTCATCAAGCACAGGGCACTCGTTAGAGTGAGGGCAATTATTGATTTTAGATACCGCATTCTTTAATCCTTTCACGTCCCGACGCAAGCCCTTCACCTCCTTCTGGAGTGGCACCACGACATTGTCGCGGAACTGGTCCACATAGTCCTTCGCCAAATCCATCTCGGCATGTCCTGCCTCAGCCTTGGCCTTCCGCTTGCTGGCTGCCAGGGTGGCAACGGTAACTATCGCGCCACCCAGCATCAGCTCTATTGCAGTCCGTAGTATATCCCAGATCTCGGTCATCGCTTGCCATAAACTAATCCCTGGGACTCTTATTCTGCATCCTGATAGATGAGGACTACGCCCTTCTTGTCGTGACGGATGACGGAACCACCGGCACGCATACCGAAGGAGAACACATCACCGTAGTAGGTGGCGTCCTTGGCGTTCTCGAAGGCTACCACGTCGCCAATGGCACGGCTTACGCAGCCCTTCTGCCATGCAAGACCTGCAGCGCTGTCGGTAGCGGCGGCACTTTTGCCCCATTCTTTCAGGGTACCGCCTGCAGCAGTCTTCAGCACAAGGCTACGCTCGTAGAAGTCGAAGCCCAGATACTTGCCGACCACGCCTGTCTCGGGATTGGCACCTGCAAGGAAGTGAACAACGTCGGCATCGGTGAGGGAGGAGAGGAGCTGGTTGTACATCACGGCGTCGAGGATCATAAAGCGCCCCTCTGCTGGTACGTCGTCCAGGTCCATCTTCTTTTTCACCGCCATCACGGTATCCTTGGTCATCGCCTTACGCTTGCCGGTGGCGGAGGGGATGTGGGCATCCTCTGCGGCACCACTGGTGAAAACCTTGGCGGTGACGCCATCTGCCCAGCTGTGGAGGATGTTTTCCATAACGGCCTGGCGGAGGTTCTCTTTGCTCTGCTGGATCATGCTGGTACGCTTGTCGTAGCTCAGCTCTACCTCCTCAAGGTCACGGCTCACCAAGGGGTCTGCCTCAAACTTATCGATATTATAGGTCAGGTCGTAGTCCGTTCTGCCTCCTACCGTGGCGGGATAGCTGGAGCGGTTCTTGGTGATGTTGGCACCTGCACCGGCGTTGGGAACATGCACGGTCTTTCCGTTTACATAATCACTGTGGTCCACGCTCTGCGCAACAAAGCTATTGCTGGGCAAGAACTTCTCTAGGATTGATCGAATCCAAATTTCAACATTTAATGCCATGTCTTTTCTGTTTTATTAAGTTTACGTTTTTGTTTTCGCCTACTTGTACTCTACACCGAAGGTCTTCTTGTAAAGGCTTGCAAAGCCCTCGGGGTTGCTCTCCTTGAAGGCGGCAAGCTGACCGGCTTTGTCCAGTTCGTCCCAGCTCTTGCCGTCGTAGGCGTTGCCACCCTTGGATCCGCCCTGGATCATTTCGCTCAGGCTGGTACGCTTGGGCAGGTTCTCAAGCAGGCTCTTGGCGTTGTCGAAGTCCGCCTCCATAAGTGCGCCCCACTTCTCGCGGTCGCCTTCAGCAATGCGTCCTTCCTTCACGGCTGAGCTCAGTGCACTCTCGATGTTTGCCTTGTGCTGTGCTGCCGCAGCTTCGCGCAGGGTCTTCAGTTCGTTGGCCTGTTCTGCCAACTGCTCCTTCAGGCTGTTGTTCTCAGCCTGCATAGCATTGATTTCTTCTTGTGTCATAGATAAATTATTGATTTGGTGTTCTACTTTCTTGAATCCGAGGCTCAGCATTCTCTCCTCGGTAATCTCCATGCGCTCTCCCTTATCGTCGTAGAGGCTCATGGCGTTGTGGTTCGCTCCTATCGAGCAGATGCTGCACTCCATCAGCAAGGCTTTCGTCACCGTGTCGTACCTCTGTCCGGGCAACAGCATCGCAGGATCTTCGCTCCATTCCAGTACTCGGAAGCCGATAGAGCAGCACTTCAAGATACCCTGCTCCACCTTGCTCTCCACCTTCTTGGCAAATTCGTCCTGCTGGTCAAACTTGGCATCCGCCAACAGTCGGTCGCCCTCCACTCTCACATTCTCCCATACACCGATGGGCAATGCGTCGGAGTCGTGGCTGAAAAGCATCACCGGGTTCTTCTTGAACTGGCTCAGGTCTATGCCTCCAGTCATAACTCGGAATCCCTGGCTGTTAAGGCTCTCATCGCTTAATACAAAGGTCTTGCTCATACTATTTATATATTGTTTTATTTCTTCTTTGCCACTGTTCCAAGCGCATGTCCGCAGGCATTTATCTCAGCATCCTGCGCTTGCGCTGCACATTGCGCTTCCGGCGCACATTGCTGTTCTGGTAATGCTCGCCGAACAGACGGGGAGTCGTTCTTTCAATTCTCGCTTGCAGAGCCATCAGGTCTTGCAGGTCTTGGTTTACTGTACAAGGAATCATTTTATTATTTTTTTCGACTGCAAAATTACTAAATTTTATTCGCATTTACACCGTCAGCATCAAGCATATATATTGTTGCATTCACCCTATCCACAACACCACCTCTTTTTTTGTAATTATATGTATTTTTGCAAAAATTTTCAATCTCAATGGAACAGAAAAAACCAAAAAAAGGACAGCTTACTGTCGAAAAGCAGCTCGCTCATGAGCTCTATTTGAGCGGCGTTCCCCAGAAGGAAATCTCCACCCGCACCGGTGTATCCACAACCACCATCAACAAGTGGGTCAAGGATGGCAAATGGGAAGAACTGCGTGCCGCCAAGACCATCACACGAACCGAGCTGGTCAACAAGATGCTCTCTCAGATCAACGAGAAACTCGACACTGGCCAGTGGACCGCTGACGAAATGATCAAGGCCACGGCTGCCATCGAACGCCTCGACCGGCAGACCAACGTCGTCACCATCATCGAGGTATTCTCTGCCTTCAACAAGTGGACGCTCTCCCGTATGCAGATCGATCCAGACCTCACCCCCGACCTCGTTAAGGCCATGAACAAGTACCAGGACATCTTCATTGCCGAGCAGCTCTCCACCTCCAAGGTAAAATTCATCTAACCCGCCACCGTTCCCAGCAATTCATCGCTGAGCAAGTGTAAAAACAATAGATCATGGCAAGTAACCAAACCGAAGCCTTAAAGCAATGGAAACAGCTCTGCACCCAGATCCAGAGCATGACTTCCGTCAATGAGCACGAGTCCGAGTCCGTCCGCCTTAAGCGTATCGCCAAGGCTCGCTCCGACTACGAGTTCTTTGTCCTGTACTACTTTCCCCATTGGTGTACCGACAAAGCCACAGGCAAGCCTATCCCATGCGCCAAGTTCCACATCAAGGCGGCTCAGTACATCATGGACAACCCCGTCCTCCTCGCTGTCTTCAAATGGGCACGTGGCCACGCCAAGTCTACCCACATGGGTGTATTCATACCCATGTGGCTCATGGCTCAGAAGGACCCCACCATCCACAATCTCGTTCTCGCAGGCAAATCCGAGGACTCCGCAAAGCAGCTCCTTGGCGACCTTCAGGCAGAGCTTCAGTTCAACAGACGCTATGAGCGCGACTTCGGCAAACAGTACAACGCCGGCAATTGGACCGATGGATCCTTCACAACCCTCTCGGGCTTCTCCGCCACTGCCATCGGTCGCGGGCAGTCTCCCCGTGGCCTTCGTGACCGTCAGTTCCGACCCGACTACATCATCTGCGACGACCTCGATGATGATGAGCTCTCCCGCAATCCTGACCGCGTCCGCCAGGCCACCGAATGGACCCGTGAGGCGCTCATGGGTACCTTTGGCGCTGAGGATGGCCGTTTCATCATGGTCGGCAACCTTATCTCCAAGACCTCCATCCTCGCCAACATCGCCGACACAGAAGGCTGCCACGTATCCCAGGTCAACGCCATCGACAAGAACGGCAAGCCATCGTGGCCCGAATACTGGACCCTCCAGCGTCTAGATGAGAAGAGGAAGAAAATGGGATATCGCTCGTTCCAGAAGGAGATGATGAACAACCCCATCACCGTCGGGGCCATCTTCGACGAACGCTGGATCCAGTATGGCAAGATGCTCCCACTCCGTCAGTACAAGCAGCTCATCTGCTACACCGACCCCTCTTGGAAGGCTTCTAAGAAGAACGACTACAAGGCAACCATGCTCGTAGGCAAGACCCACGACGGCTCCTTCCATCTCCTCAAGGCCTTTGCCGACCAGACCTCCGTCACCAACATGATACTATGGCTCTATGCCATCCGAGACTATGTCGGTGGCAAGGTACCCATCTACTTCTACATGGAGGCCAATATGCTACAGGAACTCCTCGTTCAGCAGGTCACTGAGTATGGCCGTGAGCATGGCTCCGTCATCGCCGTCCGTCCTGATAAACGATCCAAGCCCGACAAGTTTGCCCGCATCGAGGCTCTCCAGCCTTTATTCGAGCAGGGGCTTGTAGTCTTCAACGAAGAGGAAAAGGACTCTCTTGGAATGCAGACGCTGGTCACTCAGCTCCTCGCTCTCGAACGTGGATCCCGCGAACACGACGATGCCCCCGATGCTCTCGAAGGTGCCATCTGGCTTCTAGACCACCGCTGGTCTCACTCCGCCGACAGCGTCCGCAAGTGCTCCAGCAACAATCCATCCCGATACTTTTAATTACCATTCAAAAACCGTTTAAACAATGTTTATCGACATCCAAGAACTCAAGACCCACCTCTACGAATACCAGGTGGATCAGATAACAGAAGGCGACGACTCCATCGTCTCCGATGCCATCTCATTGGCCACCGATACCGTTAAGTCCTACATCGGTGCCCGCTACGATGTCGGCGCCATCTTCTCCAAGTCTGGCAGGGAGCGCTCCCCGCTCATCGTCGGTCACGTTAAGAACATCGCCGCATGGCAAATCGTACAGCTCGCCAACGTTGATGCAATCTACGACAGATACGAGAAAGCCTACGACCGCACCATCGACTTCCTTACCAAGGTGGCTCAAGGCCTGCTCACTCCGGATCTCCCCTACATCGAGACCCCCGACGGCACCCCTCCTGGTACCCTTCAGATCTCATCCAACCCCAAATTCACCCACAACTTCTAACCACCGTTCCCGGAGAATATTCTTCGGGCTTTAATAACCTCATCCCATGGCAAAGCAAAAGAAAAACACACCCACCGAGAACCACACCAATATCCGCGAGCGCATCGTCATCCGTCAGGCTTCCGTGGTCCGTAAGGATATCGCCGACTGGAAAGTCGCCAAACAGTATGCAACCCGTGTCGACTTCCCCAAGTACGACAAGCTCCAGGAACTCTTCGCCTATTGCATGGTCGACGCTCACCTCCACTCCCAGATACTCCTCCGCAAGTCTCAGGCGCTGCAGTCCGAGTGGTCGCTTATCTCTCCCTCAGGAAACCCAGACGAAAAGGCCACCGAGTTCCTCCGTCAGCAACCCTACATCCGCGATATCATATCCCACATCCTCGACTCCATCTTCTACGGATACTCTCTCATCGAGCTCAATCCTCAGAATGGTACCTTCGAGATCTCACTGGTTGACCGCCGTCATATCGACCCCGTCAACGGCTTTTGTTATATCGACACCTCCGACGAAAAGGGCATCCCTTATCGTGAGCTCAGCGAATATGGCACCTATCTTCTCGAATTCAATGCCCATAACCTCGGCCTCCTCGACCAGGCTGTCCCACATGTATTGTACAAGCGCTTCGCACAGGCTTGTTGGTCCGAGTTCTGCGAAATCTGTGGCATGCCTCCTCGCTTCATCAAGACCAACACCCAGGACCAGGAACTCCGCCACCAGTACGAGGAGATGCTCCGAAATGTAGGCTCCGGTGCAAACTATGTCATCGACACCGACGATGAGATTGGCTTCGCCGACACAAACTCCTCCAACGGGGAGACCTACCAGGGGCTCATCCGCCTTTGCACCAACGAACTCTCCCTCCTCATCAATGGTGCCGTCCTTGGTCAGGATACCGAGTTTGGATCCAACTCCAAGGAGAAGACCTCCGCTCAGCTCAACTCTCAGATTGTCGACTCCGACATGGTGCTCATAGAAAACACCATGACACACACCGTCCTTCCCGCTCTCGCCACCCTCGGCATCGTTCCTCAGGGTCTCCGCTTCAAGTACTCCGAGCAGGAGGACAACGCACAGCTCTTCAACCAGACTATCCAGGCAGCTGCCTTCTTCGACATCGACCCAGAATGGGTCAAGGAGAAATTCGGCATCGAGGTCACCGGTCTCCGCCAGTCCGGCATCCAGCTCTCGCAGGGCAAAGGCTCCTCTCCGAACGATTTTTTCGCCTAAAGGTCGCCGACAAGAGCCCGTCGAGTGACCTTCTCTATCGCAACTTCCACACGGCTCTCTCCTCCCTCTACGAGGACTATTCCCACACCGTCACCCTCTCCGATGGAGACTTCGACCGCATCGCCGATCTCTTCGGCAAGGTGGTAAAGTTCATCCATGAGAAAGGTGGCTACAATCCTGATGACATCGTAGGCACCCCCATCGAGGATCTTATCCGTGGCATCAGCGACACGCTCTCCGAACCCTTGAAGGACATCTCCATCTCTCAGCACGTGCCGCCCGAACTTACCTCCACCCTTCAGAAGAACATCTTCTTCTTCTCAGGCTTCAAGACCCACCACGAGGCGGAGGAGATCTCAAAGCTGCTACTCAATCCCGATGGCTCCATCAAACCATTCCACCAGTTCTATCAGGAGGTAAAGCCCATCAACGACACTTACAACCGCAACTACCTCAATGCAGAATATAACTTCGCCGTAGGCTCCGCTCAGATGGCTGTCAAGTGGCAGCAGTTCCGCGAGGATGGCGACGACTTCGACCTCCAGTATCGCACAGCTGGCGACAACCGTGTCCGCGAGGAGCATGCCGAACTCGACGGCATCACGCTCCCCTTCTCAGATCCCTTCTGGAAACTCTACTACCCGCCCAACGGGTGGAACTGTCGATGCTCCGTCGTTCAGGTCCGCAAAGGTAAGTACCCACTAAGCGACAGCGAGGATGCAATCAAGCGTGGCGACGCTGCCACCTCCAAACCCAAGCAGCAGATCTTCCGCTTCAACCCAGGCGCCCAGGAACGCATCTTCCCGCCCAAACACCCCTACTTCCCCAAGGGCTGCGGCAACTGTTCCAAAAAACTATCATACGACCCGAACAATCCACAATGCCAAGCATGCCGAGCTATAAACAGATGTTTAGAGCAAGAATCCGCACGGCAATCATTCATACTCAAACAATACGAAAATGGTGGGTCGATAAAGTCTTATCCAATTATCAAAACTAACAGCGAGGACTACAGAAGAATATTGGCCGTGGCTGAACATTTCGCAAGCCAAGGATCCTCCGTTTCCATAACTCCAAAATTCGACTCGCCTAAGAACTGCCCTGCTTACGAAAAGATATATGGCACGCTTAAGGGTACAAAATATTATGGAAAATGCCCTGACCTTTTTATTGATGGCAAATGGTTCGAGCATGAGGGCTTTGTTTCTTCAAACCCAAAAAGAGCATGGAACAATATGCTAAAACATGGTGTCTTGCAGTCCAATTACCTTATTTTTGAAAAGCCAGACTTAAACGGAACATGGTTGCAAAGAAGTTTATTCAACCATATAGCCAATGGCTCAGATATTGAAGAACTGTGGATCAAGGATGGAGATATACTAACCCTATTCTACAAAAAGAAAATCGAGCCATAATTGGCTCGACCACTGACGGCGAATCCGCAGAATCACCGATTGCAAAAATACAACCTTTTTCTAAACTACCAAAATAAATTTCACACTCACCACCGTCCCGTGGCAGTCATGCCACGATAAAACCCTAATATCCAAATGCCAAACAATTCCATCTATCTCAAAATTCTCAAGGCCTTAAAGGTCGAACTTACCGACCTTTTCGACCAGAATTTCTCAAAAGGAGCCTTTTTTGGCAAACCTTGGAAGCCTCGACATGACGGAGTGCGCACCCATCTGAACAACTCTGGCAAGCTTCGCCGCTCCATCCGCTCCGACATCAAAAACACCTCCATCGAATTCTCCAGCTCGGAACCTTACGCCGGCATCCATAACTATGGCGGCAAGATCAGGGTCACTCCTAAGATGAAGAAATTCTTCTGGGCAAAGTATCTCGAAAGCGGACAGCCTTATTGGAAGAGCATGGCACTGAAACCCGCTGGCTCCTTCGTGGTCATTCCCCAGCGCCAGTTCATCGGCGACCACCCCACGCTCTCCAAGGCCATCCAGCAAGTCATCATCGACGAAGCCGGCAAGGAAGCCGACAAAATCATCTCAAACCTTAAATAACCATGAAACAGATTATCTCCTCTATTCAGAACCGAATCAAGTCCATCCACTCCGTCCGCCACGTCGACATCGACCTCGGGCAACTATCCCAGGAACAGCCACCCGTGCAGTTCCCCTGCGTCCTCATCGCCATCGATGGGGCCGAGATCTCCCACAACCTCCACGACTCCATGTCCGTCGAGGGAACCATATCCCTCACCATTGCCACTCAGCACCTGGTACGTTCCTCGGGCAATGCCCGTACCAACGCCCCGCAATACAACCCTTATCAGATGCTCGATGTCATTACCGAAGTGGTGGAAAGCATCGACCTCTTCGACTGCGATGGACGCACCGCTCCGCTCTCCCTCTCCCGTATCGAACGCTCCTATGTCGACCGATCAAACGAGGTCTACACCCTCACCTTCGACACCTCTTGGCAGTGGCGCAAGTCCGATAATCAAGACACAGCCCAAGTCCACTCCGTCCGATTATCCGTTAATCCCTAAACAAAACAAGAGGCGAAGCCACTCAGCTCCGCCTCTCGTTATTCGCTCACCCCATCGATATCCAGTATCGAAAGCTGGGATGGATCCACCTCTTCCACGGTGGGGTCTTTGTTTCCCCATTTCTCCCGTTCCTCTTCCATCTGCCTCCGTAGGTTCGGCATACCGACTATTTGTATGAATCGGTTGTACGACATAGGATAGATGGGGTACACATACATCTTCCACACCCCCTTGTAGGTGCTCACCCCTGGAACATAGTGCCTCTTCACTATATCCATTATCTTCAGGTACTGGTTCAGTTTATTATATTTATTGTATGGCATAGTTATTTTTTTACAACCGTCAACAATCCCGTTATCCTGTCAATCGTTTTTGTCAAATAGAAAGTCCAGGAACATCACGGCAGCCATCACTGCCACGCATGCCAAAGTAACGATACAGCATCCCATTTATTGTCCTATTTGTTTCGTTTCGTAGTTCTTAGATTCAACTTCGAAGTGCAACACCGTTGTGCAAAGATAGCAAGAATATTTGTTTTGGGGAAGAAAAGTTCAAAAGTTTTCTCGGACGAAGGTTTAGTTCAGACTGGACGAAGAGGATGTAATCGTCAGATAGAGAGGAGAAATCGGTATCTTTGGGAATAAATTGCCGAACAAGTTTGTTGGTATTTTCAATGAGACCTTTCTCCCAAGAGGAATAAGGGTGAGTAAAATAGACCTTGGTATGAAGCATCCTGGCGATATACTTGTGGTCAGCGAACTCTGTCCCGTTATCGGTTGTGATGGAAAGGACATGGCGTTCAAAAGGGCGGAGCATCTGCACAACAAGACGGGCAACGGACTTGGAGTTCTTCCCTTTGGGGGACTTCGCCATAAGCATTTTCTTGGAGGTGCGCTCGACGAGAGTGACAATGGCCCCCTTGCCATCCTTACCGATGATGGTATCCATCTCCCAGTCGCCGAAGCGGGATCTGGCATCCACAACAGCGGGACGTTCGTCGATGCTCACCCGATCCTTGATGGGGATAGTCGAACTTACCTGGCGTCGCCGGTGTTTGAGGTGGTGCGGTAGGTAAGTGTATAGATTTCCGCCCCGTTCTTTGTCTCGCCTGATAATGTGGTACAACCACTCAATGGAGACGCATGTCTTTCCTTCTCGCCTTCTAGTACCAACAATGGTTTCTGGCGACCAATGTCTCTTAAGGAGCTGCTCAATGTCTAGCCAATCCTCTTTCGTCAGCTTTCTTGATTTCCTGGGTATTGATTTTCTCAATTCAGAGAACTGTTGAGCATCAATAGCGACGTAATGGTGGTGCATGTTGGAGTTTCTTTTTACCTCCCTACTGACAGTTGATTTGCTGACATTTATCAGTTTTGCTATTGTCGTCAACGACATTTTTTCTCTCAGACACACAGAAATTGTGTATCTTTGCTCTTCGGTAAGGTGATTATATCTTCTCATAATTCAACACAAAAGTAGTCATTTTACCCGAGAGTACCAAATTTCGGTGCTCTTTTTTTTTACTTTGTGTTGCACTTGTAACTAGAATTTAGGGTTCTCTGTGTTGATTCGCTTCAGCCTGTTATGCTCCTGATGCAGTTTGTCCAGTTTCTCTAGGATCCCGTACCCAATTGCCTGCTCGTAGGGCATCATTTTGTCCACACAGTCACTCAGAAGCATCTTCAGCGCAAGGGTCTCTATCTCCGTCAGCGTTATAGAGCTCGAACCTTTCATTTTGGGAATACGCATCATTATTTTCAAGAAGAGATCCGAGACGGCATCCTTGAACATCATTCCCATAAAGCTCTCATCCGTCACCATGACACTAAGGTTTCGCACCAGGGCAAGGAACCCCTTCATCTCGTTTCTGTCAAATTTCAATTTTGCCTTCATGATCCTTCAGTTTGAAATAAATATCGTTCACCTCTTTACCCATCTCCACGACGTCCGCTTCCACCAGGTCTATCAGTGCTTCTCTCACGTCATCAATAACCATATCCTTCAGGGCAAGGCCTCCCACATGGTTCGGAACAATGCCCTTCTCGGACTTTTTCGACTGCACCTTGGTAATCTTCTCAAGCAAGTATTTCTTCAGATTTTGCATCGTTTAATCACTATTTAATTATCGTTTAATCGTTCTAGAATTCGTTCTCCCACCTTCTCTGGTTGATGTACGTCTCGGGGTAGGGTAGGTCGTAGCCTTTCTTCTCGTAGTACATCCGGATCTTGGGGATGCTGCCTATTGCCATGATTTGGTCTTCCCAAGCCATCTTCTCCCACTTCTTCTTCACCAGTGTCTTGTTCCCTACCTTGTGTCCGTACACATCCCAGAAGTGCTCGAAGTTCGTGTCGTAGGTGCTGATGTCCTTCACATGGCATCCCGCCTTTATCCAGTTATCGAACTGCTTTGGTGTCTTCCCCTTTACGTAGCCTATCGCCACAGGAACCTCCCTGCATGATGCCTCACGGAATCTCCCAGACGCGGCCATGTTGAACTGCATCGCGCTCAAGTGGCACACCAGTCCCTGCTCCTTTTGCTCAATCGCATCGTAGGTCAGTATCAGCACCACCCTCGGATCCACACTCGGCA
>JAZLII010000271.1:0-22661 GCA_045617275.1 Bacteroidaceae bacterium | reverse complement strand
GCTATGTGACGACGCTCACGAAAGGTAAGACATATACCTTCACCACCACGGTGAAGAACACGGGCACGGCCTCGTGGAGCGGTGCCTTCTACCTGAAGAATGCCTCGGGCAACCTGCTCTCGTGGAGCAAGACCATCGCATCGGGTGGAACTGCCCTCCTGGAAGACACCTATACCCCGACGGCAACCGGCAGCTACTCGATGACGCTCTACTACCAGACGGGCGGAGCGGGTACTGGCTACGAGGTGAAGCCGGGCAGCTACACCAACGGGGTGTCCTACTCGGTGACCACTGAAAACACGCTGGAGACGCCCTCGTACACAAGCTTCTCCTATAGCAATCTCTCTACCACGGGCTTCACGGCGAAGTGGTCGGCCGTGAGCGGCGCCACGAGCTACAACATCAACGTGAAGCTGGCATCGGCCAGCGACTACAGCAACGTGGTCTTCGGCAAGACGGGCATCACGGGCACCTCGTGCAGCGTGACGGGACTGAAGGCTGGCACGGCTTACACCTTCCAGATACAGGCGGTGAACAGCACGACGAAGAGTAGCTGGAGCAAGAGTTCGAGCTCCATCACCACACAGGCGGAAACGAGCTACAACACGGCCGCCCTGGAGATGGCAGCCAACATGTGGTTTGAATACAACGGCACGAAGGTGACCACGCTCACCTCGGGCAAGACATACACCTTCCACGCTTCGGTGGAGAACACGGCCAAGACTGCCTGGAAGGGTGACTTCTGGCTGAAGACGGCTGATGGACGAAACCTCCTCTCCATAGGAAGCAAGACGCTCAATGCAAATATCGTCTCCGCCCTGACGCAGACGTTTACGCCCGAGTTTAACTATTCGGGCAAGGTGTACCTGAAGTGTCGCGCCTCGGGCTACTCGGGCAGTGGCAGCGACGTGGGTTCTGCCAACTATGCCAACTACATGACGGTGACCTTGCAGGGACTGCTCGACGCACCCAACAACTCGACCTTCACGGCCAGCGGCATCACGCAGACGGGCTTCACGGCGAGCTGGAACGCCGTACCGGGAGCTACACAATATAATGTAAAGGTGAAGCTGGCTTCGGAGTCGACGTATGGCAATCTCTTCGACGGCGGATCGAGCACCAACTCCATCAAGGTGACGGGTCTCCAGCCCGGCAATGCCTACACCTTCCAGGTGCAGGCTGTCAACAGCTCGGCCAAGAGCAGCTGGAGCGGAAGCAGCAAGAGCATCACCACGCTCTCTCCCCAGAACAGCCTCACACTGGCCGGAGGTCCTTTCTTCGACACCAATGTCATGACGCTGGGCAAGAGCTATACGGCCAATGTGAAGGTGAAGAACACGGGTAGCACCAGCTGGACGGGTGCGCTCTACCTCAAGGACGACAATGCCGCCTCCTCGGCCGATGCCAACCTGCTCTCCTGGAGCAAGACGATAGCCGCAGGGGAGACGGTGACGCTGCCCGGCAGCTACACGGCCAAGAGGGCCGGAACGATGAAGGTGTCGCTCTACTATCAGACGGGTGGAGCGGGAGCCGGATCGCTGGTGGACCGGGGATACTACTCGCAGGGGCAGACCGTGACGGTCTCTTCCGCACAGACTACCCTCAAGGCACCCGACTACACACAGTTCTACGGCGACGAGATCACCACCAGCAGCTTCAAGGCTCACTGGCCCAAGGTGGATGGTGCTACGCAGTATGACGTGAACATCGTGGAGGCGAGCAAGGAGTATCTGACCTCACAGGGCATGCTCACCATGGGCTCGTCGGCCAACTACGTGCTGGTGACGGGTCTCAAGCCCGGTACGAGCTATAAGTTCCAGGTGCGTGCCAAGAACCTGAAGGAGTCCAGCGAATGGAGCAAGAGCGGCAGCAACCTGGTGACCACCAAGGCGGCTGCTACAGATGGAGAATACTGCGAGAAGGCTGATCTGGCCATCTATGCCACCTACGGATTTGGCACCACAAAGCTCACACAGGGACAGACTTATACCTATAAGGTGACGGTGTGGAACAAGGGCACCAGCCCCTGGACGGGTGCCATCATCCTGAAGGACGAGAACGGCAAGGAATATATCAAGACAGGCAAGACCATCAAGGCTGGAAGCGGTGTGCCTCTGGAGTGCGCCTTCACGCCCAGCGAGGTGAAGAGCAAATCGCTATCCCTCTACTACCAGACCGATGAGCACGGCAAGGGACGCCTGGTGGAGCCGGGCAGCTACAGCAATCCGCTTGTGGTATCCGTGGTGGCCGGCAACACAGCGAGCAACAGCCTGCAGATGGCCTCTGCCATCTCTATGCAGAAGGAGGCAAAGACGTTTGATCGTGTGCAGCTCACCGCAAAAGTCGTGAACAAGGGTACGAGCAGCTGGACGGGTAAGTTTGCCATAGTCTCTGGCAACAGCACCTTTGATACGACTGACGGCGTGGTGACGCTTGCCCCCAATGCTGAGATGACGATTCACGGTGGTTTCTCTCCCGTGAAGGCCGGCACCTACAGCTGGACCGTCAGCTATATCACCAGCGGCGGCAACGGCACCGCTCAGCCTGTGGCCAACGGTAGCTATTCCAACACCGCAACCATCGTGGTCACCGATCCGGAAGCGGAGGAAGTGCAGGCCGACATGGCAAAGGTGACCCTCGTGACGAAGGGACTGGCACCGGCAGAGATCACGGAGAAGAGCATCGTCTACTACCACTACAAAATAACCGACGCTAACGGCAAACCTCTGCAAGGGGTAACTGCTAATTTTAAGTGTACGGGGTCGTCTACAAGGACCAGTATCTCAACCCTTCCCTCCGATGAGATAGGTGTGGCGGTGCTGTCGGTCTATGGTGAAGGCGAGGACGCCATCGGCAAACCGGGAGAAACGATCACCTTCAGCTGCTCCGATCTGACGACCAGGACGGGCAAGGTCATCAAGTTGCAAAATCCTGATACTGACGATACCAAATCCAAGATCAGAATCAACACCCGATGGCTGGCAGATATGGCCTCGGCAAAAGCCAAATTGGACTTCGGCCTGGAACTGAACTGGGACACGTGGATTGCCAAGGGGAAGGTGAGTGGTGGATTCCCCATGTCGATATCCTGGAGCACGGACGATCAAGGAAACCTGTCCAACGGTACCTTCGAGATGGAGGTGAATGTGGGAGGTAAGGCTGAGACACAATACAATCCCAACAAGGCGAGAATCCCGGAATCCCTAAGCTATAAACTCAAGGACTTCGATGAGAAACATGGTTTCAAGGCAGGTATCAAGGGTGGATATACAAGAAAGTTCACTACGTCCAACCCCACTCAGTTTGCTGCCAATGTGCTGATCGCGTTGGTGGACTCTTGGGACACGGGAACGGATGAGCGCAAAGACCGTGTGATGAGGACCATCTCCGAGTGGCTTTTAAAGCATTTTGACGAAGGCAATGTAACCTCATCCATTGATTATAATTGGTACATATCAGGAAACGCAGGTTACAAATTCCTCAAGGACTGGAAACCGGAATTCCTAAAGAGCAAGAAGCCTTATCTGTTCCCGAATTCGTTTACTGCAACGGGTTTCCCCAAGTTGTCGCTGACTGGCGAGGCCTCCTTTAAGCATCTATGGATAGAATCGGACATAGACGTGGCAAACGTGAACAAGTATGGCACATCTACCAGCTATGCGGTGAAGGCTACAGGTGACGCGAAGGACCTGATAAAGCAACTGAATAGTAGCAAAGAGTGGACGTGGCGTCTGAATTCGGAGTATGCATACGACAAAATCATGTCCGACATGACTCCTATTACAGGAGCTTCCGTCGAATTTAGTGTCGCCGACAAGGGCATGTACAAGGACAGATCGTATAACACGGTAGACAACATGTCATTCACCACTTCATTGAATTTTGAGATCAACAGCAACGCGATACTGAAGAACCTATGTCCCAAGGAATGGAACGTGGATGCCTTTGGTGTAAAATACTACACTTCAACATCTCGTACTGTCAGCTCAAAAGGCGACTTTGCCAGATATATGGATGCTCATGCTTCCCAATTCAGTAGTGTGATGCCTTATCTGGACAACTCTGTTTTCATCATCCACCCCTTCAAGGCGTTCTGGTCTTGGGCCAATGGGACTTACAAGGACATGCCATCCTATACAGCCGGCGTGACCAATCCCGGGCAGTATTCGCTCGGCGAATCCTTCATAGCTTCTTCATCCGCAAGCAGCGGCATTGCCGTGAACTATGCAGAGAAGGTAAAGCTGTTTGGCGGAAAGATAAGTGGTGCGTGGACGGTGTCTTTGGATCTGAGTGCAAACAGTCGTACGAGCGATTCGTACTACAGTCTGGCTGACAAGAGGTTCTACCACGTTGTGGATCGACCAGAGTCTACCATACTCAGTCTCTCTGGAGACATCCTGAAGAAGGCAACAAGCAGCATCGGCAACTTCTTCACCAATGTCTTTGCGGATGAGAGAGACAATCAGATGAGTGACATCTATGATGAAGTCGTGCAGAAGGAGGAACTGGAGAAGAAGGGCAAGAGCTTCAAAGCCACAACGGGCACAGCCCACTCATACGGCTCCACCACCGGTGGAGGTGGCAGTTGGGTACGCCAACGTGTCAATCGCCGACTAGTGGAGGCAAAGCAGACGGATATCTGCGTGCTCAACTTTGATGGCGATGACGAGCATGGCAACTACGACGATGACACAAAGATGTTCTTCGAACATTACTATCCCGCAGGCTCCCTGCTGGGCGTGACCGATGTCAACGACACCGTCTTCGTGGTCAGCGAGGTGGCAGAAATCTATGGGCAGACCGATGCCACTGATATAGATTGTCTCCCTCGCGGAGAGATGTCGGTGTCGACCTATATCGGTGTGGACGACCTCATCCCATTCGGACTCTCAGAAAATACTGAGCTCGGCCTCTACCACTCAAGACCGGGATCTAACATCTGGCATTATGTGGGCCCGGCAGGAACAGCCGTCATGACAGACTCGCTGGGTCTCTACATGCTTGGCACGTCTATCAAGAACGATGTGTCGGCACCCGAGCTCGACGTGGACTACGACGAGGAGACGGGACTCCTGCTGGTAACCGTGAGCGATAACATCGGAGCCAGCTCCAATTCGCTCAGAGTCTACGTTAACGATGAGATGCATGAGTTTGTCATCATCAATCCCAATACCTTCGTCGTAGAACTGACCGACGAGGAGAAGAACAGCTTCCTGACCATCAATGCCAGCATCTACGACCTGGCAGGCAACGTAGGCGCGTGCACACGTATCTACAATATAGATAAGCTGAGAGTGGTGGGCGACGTCAACTCCGACGGAGTGGCCGACATGGAGGACATACGCTACATCAAGGAAGTGTATGTAGGTAAGCCTCTCGACTTCGAGAAGTGTGACTTTGACAACGACGGCAAAATCACCGTGGTAGATGTCATGATACTCGTGGGTATCATCAACGGCACATATCACGAGGGAGAGATTGATGAGCCAGGCACAGAACCTGGTGATATCACCTATGAATACGTAGACCTCGGTCTGCCCTCAGGCACGCTTTGGGCTACCTGTAACGTGGGAGCCGCTCATCCTGAGGACTTTGGCTACTACTACGCCTGGGGCGAGACACAACCCAAGGAGAACTACACGGCTGCAAACTATAAATTTTATGCAAACGGGAGCAATGCCGACATCACCAAATATTGCTGGGCATCGGGCCATGGCAAGGAGGACGGCAAAACTGTCCTCGAACTCGAAGATGATGCAGCCTTCATCAATTGTGGCATGAACTGGCAGATGCCCACATTGGAGCAGTTTGATGAACTTCGCAGTTCACGCAACTGCACCTGGACATGGATCACCTCAAATGGAATAGAGGGCTACAGAGTAGAGGGAAAGAACGGTAATTTTATCTTCTTACCCGCCGGTGGATACAAGACAACGACCATGAACAACGAGAATCAGTGCTACTACTGGTTCAACACAGCAACGGGTACCAACCCAACAAAGGCCAACGCGGGATGGTTTGACTCAGGACGTGTAAGTACAATTAAGAGCAACCGTTTTGAAGGAATGCCCATTCGTCCGGTATTCAACAAGTGACCTAGCACTCATTCATAAAGATTCGTTAATACAATAAGAACAGATGAAAAAGACTATAGTTACCATCATATTATTTGCCATGTGTCTCACTCCATGTCTAGCACAGACGTTGAAAGTGGATGAGACGGACCTACACCGCAGCGGTACACTCAACATCCATGTCGAAAAAGCCGAGCACTGCCTCGCCATGGGCTACAAGCTTGAGCTACCCGACGGGATAGAAGTAACGAGCTCCGGCATTGACAACTTCTTGGCTCCATCACACGGTATATGGAGCTATGAGAGCAAGTATGTCGTCATCTCAGAAGAGAGCAAGCCTTTACCCACGGATACAGGAACAAGTCTCATCACTTACGGGCTACGGGCCACAACGGCCACACCCGGAAGTTATGTAGCAAAGGTGACCAACATAGAGTTTGCTACCGACAGATACAAACTCACCACGTTGCCAGACGTCACTGTCCGCATCACCGTAGCTGACTACGACAACGTGGAGTCCATAGAGTTGGCCGACGAAAGCAAGTCAATATACTCTATATCCGGTATGAAACTCAGCCAGACACAGAAGGGCGTAAACATCATCCGCCAAGCCGACGGAACGGTAAGAAAGGTTTTCAAGTAGAGCAGGATCCGAGTTTTAGGCAGGCTTCGCTTTTTTATTTAAGGATTTTGAGCCCTGCGACAAAATCGCAGGGAATGATGGCTTTAGGTAAAGGGCTAAAGGGATATGAAGAAGCTGATATTTTTGGTACTGATGCTTCCCGTCTTGGTAGCGAAGGCTGAGGGTGGAAAGGAGAAGATAGACCGGAGGGCACTGGTGGAGCGCAACAGTCCCATCGTGACAGAGATGGACACGTTGGCATCGCTCACTGTGGGCAACGGTGACTTTGCTGTGACGGTGGATGTGACGGGACTGCAGACCTTCCCGGAGTACTATGCGGGAGGGGTATGTCTTGGCACGCAGTCTTCCTGGGGCTGGCACTCTTTTCCCAACACGGACAACCTCCGGGAGGAGGAGGCGCTGAAGGCATACGACTTCGGGCGAAAGAGCGCGGCAGAGATGTACGCCTGCCAGACGAAAGAGGCAGGTAGGGCTCACGATGCAAGCGAATACTTCCGCATCAACCCGCACCGTCTGCACCTCGGTGCCATTGGCTTCAGCCAGATGAGAAGGGAGGAGGTGAGCGAGGTGCAACAGAGGCTCAATCTCTGGGACGGCCTCATACACTCGTGCTTCAGTGTGAAAGGCAAGAGGGTGGAGGTGACAACCTCATGCGACCCCAAACGCGACATGCTGGTGGCTGAGATAGACGACGAGGCTTGCCACGGCATAGACATACGGCTGCCCTACCCCACAGGCAAGCACAGCGACGACGGATGTGACTGGAATCACGAGGCCGGACACCATGTGGAACTGGTTCGGCAAAAAGGCTCCATGGCCATCTTCCGACATACGCTCGATGACCAGTCGTACTACATCAAGCTTTGCTACCTCAATGCCTCGGCTCCCTCGGCAGAGAACTTGCGCATCGCTCTGCGTCCGAAGGGACGGCGATGGAAGCTTGCCGTGGAGTTCTGCCCCACCCTACCTAACGACATCCCCATAGACTTCAGCGCCTCACAGACGGCTACCCGACACTACTGGAACGACTTCTGGACCCGAGGCGCTGCCGTGGACTTCTCTCACTGTACCGACCCGAGAGCCAAGGAACTGGAACGTCGCGTAGTGCTCTCACAGTACCTCTTGGCCTTGCAGTCGGCCGGTAGCCTGCCTCCCCAGGAGACGGGACTGACGATGAACTCATGGTTTGGCAAATTTCACCTCGAGATGATACTCTGGCACCAGGCTTGGCTGCCACTATGGGGGCACGAGGAGAAGTTGGCCCGCACCTTACAATGGTACTTCTCCGCCGAAGGAAAGGCCCGCAAGATAGCCCAGAGACAGGGATTGGAGGGTGTGAGATGGATGAAGATGACCGACCCGTCGGCCATAGAGGCGCCGTCCAACGTGGGATCGTTTTTGATCTGGCAACAGCCTCATCTCATATACCTCTCGGAGTTGGTGAGACGCTCTATGAAAAATCCGGAGGCGCAGCAGGCCTTCGTGGAGCGTATGTATCCACTGGTAGAGGAGACGGCTCGCTTCATGGAGTCGTTTGCCACCTACGATCCCGCCCGCTCGCGCTACTTGCTCAAGGGCTACATACCAGCACAAGAGTCACTGAAGGCGGCTGAGACCTTCAACTCGCCCTTCGAGCTCTCCCAATGGCACTACACCTTGCAGGTGGCACAGGTCTGGAGGGAACAAGCGGGAGCCAAGCGAAGTACTCGGTGCGACAGCATCATCGCACACCTTTCGCCTCTTGCCTACAATGCCGACAAACTCTATCTGGCTGCGGAGTCGGCCACAGACACGTATGAGAATGAGAAAATGACCTCCGACCACCCTGCCCTGCTCGGTGCCTTAGGATTCTTCCCCGACAGCCGACTCATCAACAGGGAGGTGATGGGACACACGCTGGACTGGATCGTGGAACACTGGAACTGGCCTTCATCGTGGGGATGGGACTTCCCGATGACGGCCATGACAGCCACTCGCCTGCTCCAGCCAGAGAAGGCCATCGATGCCTTGCTCCTGCCGATGCAGAAAAACACGTATCTGCCCAATGGACACAACTATCAGGACAAACGCCTACGCATATACCTGCCGGGCAACGGCGGACTGCTCTCTGCCATCGCACTGATGTGTGCCGGATGGGATGGGTGCACCGTGACCAACCCCGGATTTCCGAAGGATGGCCAATGGGACGTAAGATGGGAGGGACTGCACCGGATGCCTTAGGCCTAAAATGGATAGCCGATGGCGAAGTGATAGCCAAGGCTTCTGCCGAACTTAGGCAGATTGTAATAGCCAGACTTGCCGGTGTCGTAAGGAGCATGGAGGCCCACACCGATATCGAAACGAACGACGATGAAGTCAAGGTCGTAGCGGAAGCCAAGACCGGTGCCTAGGGCCAGTTCCTTACCCAGATTTTTAAGGCGGAAGGCACCGCCGGGATGATCTTCGTTGTTGCGCATGAGCCAGACGTTGCCGGTGTCCATGAAGAGGGCACCCTGCAGCGAACCGATGAGGGGGAAACGATACTCGAGATTGGCTTCAAACTTGAGGTCGCCCATCTGGTCGATGTAGCTGTAGCCAGAGCGGGCGGGATTGTAACTACCAGGACCTATACTGCGCAGGCTGAAGGCACGGATGCTGTTGGCACCACCGATGCTGAAGAGATCGTTGTAGGGCGCTATGACTGCATTGCCATAGCTTACCACTGCACCTGCCATGACACGGCCTGCCAGATAGGTGCGGGTACCAAAGATCTTGACACGATCAGTAAACTCCACCGTGGCCTTGAGATACTGCGCAAAGGGGACGCCGAAGAGCTGCTTGTCGCGCTGATACCACGACTTGCCAAAGGCGGCATAGATACCGCTGGTAAGGTTGCCCGCCTCCTTGATGGTAAACACCACACTGCGGGGATTGCGAGCCTGGCGACGGCTGCTCTTGGTGAGGGTGTACTGCATGGAGGGCACAAACTGATTGCGCATACTGACGTAGAGCGCCTGATTGGCCGAGACGATGCTGTCGAAGGCCTCCGTGGAGTGAAGTTGGAGGTTGTAGTCGAGGCGGAAGAGGGTGAGCTCATGCTTGAGCGTAGGCTTGCGCTGGAGGGTATAGTCCACACGGGCTCCGATGGAGACACGGCCGAAATAAGTGGCACGATTGAGCCAGTTGGCCTCTATCTTGAAAGAGGTGTTGGAAAGACTTTGGCGCAAGAACTTACGTCCCAAGCCGAAGAGCTTGATATAGGGATAGTCGAGGCTCACCGAAGCACCATACTCATAACTGTTGAGCACAGAGCGGTTGCCCTGATTGTTGGCACCCGTGAGCCACTCATAACTGCCATAGGCGCGGAAACCGAGCGTCTCAGCACCACGGAAGGCATTGCGCTTGCTCATGGAGAAACTCAGACCAGGACCCACATAGCCATTGCTCTTGGTGGTGGCATTGGCCTTGAACTCTGCATCATAGGGCTTGTCGAGCGTGAGTCGCATCACCACGTCGAGCGAGTCGCAGGTGGCGCTTGTGTCGGCCGGCACATAGTCAGTGGAAACGATGCTGAAGATGCCCAGCGAGGCTACCTTCTCCTGCACAAAGTCTTGCAAGCGCTGACGGTAGAGGTCGCCCTTATTGTAGAAGAGCAGACGACGCAAGACACCGTATTTGAGCGGCGAACGTTGAACGTTGAGCGAGGAGCGTGGAGCGGTGAACGTTGAACGTTGAGCGAGGAGCGCTGAGCGGGGAGCAGGGTCTTTTTGAGGATCAAAGAAGAAGAGCTTCACGGCACCACGACCGATGGAATCGTTGAACTGCTCAGGGTCTCCACCCACATCGGTGAGGTAGATGCGTGTGTGGCGCAAGTGATAGCGCTGACCCACCTGTGCAGGGAGGTCGGGAGAGGGGCGAACCTGCAGCTGCACCCATCCCGGACGCTGAAGGGTATCGGCCCGATAGGTGAAATAGCCGGGCTGGCTGTAGTAGTAGCCATTGTTGCGGAAGAGGGTGCTGAGTCGCTGGCGCTCTGCATCAAGGCTGACGGTGGTGAAGGGCTGGCCGGAACGCAGTTCGGAGGCTCGTGCATTGCTGTGTATCAAGCTGTCGGCCACAGGGCTGAACTGCTGGTATTCGATGCCGTCGAGACGATGGAGCACACCGGGGATGACGCTATAGGCTACCTTGGCCTTGCGCGGATTTTTCTGCGGCTGTACGTCGTAGAGTACCTGTCCGCCAAAGTAGCCATAGTTGTGAAGCACATTCTGGGCCACTTGGGCACGCACGCGGGGATTGACGGTGGTTATGAACTTGGGATTGCAGGCAAAGGCATTGAAAAGCCACTTGCCCACCCGGCTCTGGCTACCGACGAAGCGATTGTAGAACCACAGACCGACGGGCAGGGGGAAGCGCACGCGAGGACTGCCGAGGAAACTGTTGTTGGGAGCGATGCCTAAGACGGCCTCCACCTCTTCCTTCACCTGTAGCATGGCCTCACGCTCCAAGGCATGCTCCTTCTCCAGAGAGTCGCGCTGCGCAGGAGTAAGAGACAGGCCTGTCTCTGCATCGGGAGTAGGCTTGCCCAGTCCCATAAGCAGACGCTCGGTCTCGGTGTAGGCATCGGCCACGGCCGTGATGACGCCTTCCTCCTCCGTGGCACCCTGCTTGTCCTTGCCCTTCTGACTACGGTGGCCATAGGCGATGTCGCTGATGCCAGTGTAGAGCACCTCGCCCTCGGGAAGGAAGCGCGTCTCGTAGCATGCAGAGAAGGTGAGCATCAAGAGCATCACCATCGCTGCACGAGCAGCCTTACAAGTATGTCGTATCATCTGTTTCATGACTAAGTAGGTAGCTTTGATGGCCTGTTTACTTTCACTCCTTCGGCTTCAGGGCCTTCTCGGCCTTATCCTCCTTCTTGCGAAAGAGGAAGAGTTCGCCCAGCTTGGTAGTCTTGCGACGAAGCACGAGACCAGCCCCCATCTCGGCCACACGACCTTCCAGGATGGACTCATAGCTATTGTCGTAGTAGACCGTAACGTATCGGGTGGCACTCTCATCGAGACGATACTCGATGCTGACATTGTCGATGAGCGTCAAGCCCGTATTCTCAGCCTCACTGCCGCTGCTCACCTTGCCACCTACGATGAGGCTGATGCGATTGCCCCAGAAGCGCTTGGCAAAACGGAAACTATAGTCGGTGGTGATGCTGCCGGTGGCGGTATTGGTGTTTTGCACACCAAGGCTAAGGTCGACGGTGTTGAGCGCCTTACCCGTGATTTGGCTGATCTGACTGTTGAGGAAGGAGTTGAGAGCATTGGTGGTATTGAAACCTCCCGTAGACTTACCCTCTACGATGTACATGCCCGTGGCCATGAGCGTCACGGCCACCCGGCCACGCTGCTCTGCGGTCATCTGCGCAATCTCATTCTGCAGGTTCATATCCTCCGGGGCTTCGAGCGTGAACTCCAGTCCCATGTTGTCCAAGGTCTGACTGACATTCAGTCCCACGTCGAAGGCTACGCTGCGCGGGGTCTGGTTTTCCGTGATGGTGGTGTTGAGGCGCTCGCTGGCAGAGATGCTGAGGCGCGGATTGAAGGGATCGCCATTGAAGTCCACATAACTGCCACTGGCGATGTCGCAATCCTTGAGGGTAACGACCATCAAGGTGTAGTTCATGCGACCTTGCAAGATGGTGTAGCGACCGTGGAGCTGAAGCCCCCGGCGCTCATCGTAGGTAAGCGTAAGATTGCCTCCACCCTCGATATTGGCATAGTTGGCTCCATCCTCACTCAAGAGCACATGGAGCAGGGCCGACTGGTCGATATTGATGCCCAGACGCATATTGAGGTTGGAGGGTGTGGCAGGCTGAGGCTTTTCCACCGTGACCGTATCGGAGAAGTCGACGAAGGTCACCAGATCGGCCATCTCGTCGTCGATGGTGATGGGCGAGTCCTTGAGCACATAGGTAAGGTCGGTATTGCCCAGAACAGACAAATTGCCCGTGACACTGAGGTCGTTGAGAAGACCGCGTACCAAGAGATTGAGGTCGACATAGACCTTGCCATAAGCCTCTGCCGAACGGTTCTTAGGCGCATTGATGAGTTCGAAATTGCGGGCATTGGCCGACACCTCGAGACGGATGCGATCCAGGTCGGCA
Organism: Bacteroidaceae bacterium; assembly: GCA_045617275.1. Taxonomy (GTDB): domain Bacteria; phylum Bacteroidota; class Bacteroidia; order Bacteroidales; family Bacteroidaceae; genus Physcousia. Next base: position 9,805 of record JAZLII010000271.1, on the reverse strand, counting down.
AAGTCCACATAGCCACCAAGCTGCAAGGGGCGCGAACCGGTGGCATACGCCTTCAGGCGGGAGAGGTCGAGTCGATTGTGAAGCACGGGTATCGTGTCGTCGGGCACGCGGAGATCGACGCTGTAGGAGGGCGAGAGCAGGTGCATGGACTCCGTGACGATGCGACCGTCGACAACCGGCTGGGAGGTGCTGCCCTCCACGTGTATGCCACCATTGAAGTAACCGCTAAGCTGCACCATGTCGCCCAGCATGCCATTGACCATGGCGAGGGGGAAACGGAGGAGCTCGAGATCGGCGTCGATATGGTCTGCATCGCCCTTACTCTGATACATACCGGTGAAGGTGGCCACTTCCTGCTCGTCCTGTGTGAGGAAGCCGTCGACATAGTGGCTACCGTCCTCATTGGGCATATAGGCGCCATTGAAGCCCACACGCCCCATCTTTACCCCTTCGTAGGCCATGTCGTCGACCATCACGTCGGCACCTACGGAGAGGATGCCATCGGTCTTGAGCAGATGGACATCGCCGTGCAGGAAACCCGTGACGAGTGGCATATAAGGCAAGACCGAACAGAGTTCGCCAAGATTCAACTGATTGATACTCACAGTGATGTCTTGCTCTGCTTGATCATTGTCCATCGTGTAGACTTTCAGACCCGTGCCATCGTCGGCCAGCAAGTCGAGCGAGGCATCGATACGGCCCACGGAGTCGAGCTGGATGTAGTTGTCCTCATTGACCGTAAAATAGCGATAGGCCAGGATGGGACGCAAAGGCATGAGATGCAGACGTATACTCCGGTCGTGGAAGGTGGCCTGCGCCCCGAGGTCAACGCCCTTCTTGCCCTTATCGTCGTAGTAGACCAAGGCCAAGGATGCTTCATGGGGAGAGAGTGTGGCACGGAGGCGGGCATCGAAGGTAATGTCGGGATTGTGCCTGCCATTGCAGATGCGACTCACGAGCTCCATGCCTTGTTTGCCCTGAGCCAACTGGAACTGCACCGTATCGAGCACGATGGCACCGGTATTGACTTCGTGTATCCAGCCATGCCCGTTGATGCCCGATAAGGTATCGGTGTGGACATCTATGTCAAACTCGTGATAGGTATAGCCCATCATGTGGGCGATGTTGGCCAGCGGATTCTGACGCCCGCTCTCTATGCAAAGATCCATCTCTGGCAAGAGGGTGCGCAGACGTGTCTGGTCGAAGTTTTTCTCCTTCACCTGCCTTTGGAGCTCTATCCAGTAGCGCTGTGCATCTGCTATCACTTCTTCCACACCCAGATTGCTGTTGGCATGCAGCCTCAAGTCACCGGCGGAAAGGAAGGCATAGAGCGTGTCGGGCTCGAGGAGGAGCTCGGTGGTGATGTCCTTGGGATAATAGACCGTGTCGGCCGTCTGTACGGTGATGGCTTGGACACTACCCTGCAACCAATGATGCTTCTTGAGGTCGGTCTTGCCATTCATGTGCATGGCCATGGAGAGGCTGAGCGGCTGCTGGGTGATTCCGAGCGAATAGAGGTCGATGCCACGCATATCGATGCTGAAGATGGCGTCGTCGATCTTGCGACCTGCCACGGTAACGTCGATACATCCGTCGGCATCGAGCAACTGATTGGCGCTGCGGAAGTTGACCGAACTACGTCCCTGCTGCATCAAAGCATCCAGATGGATGCGACTCACATCGCGACGGCCGTAGTTCATCCGGTCGACGTCGACCAAGGCATGCAGGCTGCTGCGTGGAGAGAGAAGGTCGGTGCCACGACCCTTCACGTCGGCCCGAGCAGTAACGGTGAGCACGGAGTCGAGGGGGTAGAAATTGGTGACGGTGAACTGCCGCGCATCGAGCAAGGCCTCATAGCGATCCTGAGAAGTATCGTAGCGGGCATCCAGGCGAAGCAAGCCTCCCCCCTGAGCCAGGTCGCCCTCGATGGCATAACGTCCATCGTGGATGTGAGTGTCGCCGGTGAAGGTGAGGGCAGGGATGCTAAAGCCCTGAAGGCCAAGCATACGCTGCAAGAGCGAGACATCCCAAGTCTGGGCGTCCCAATGAAGGTCGGCAGCCAGATGCTTGGCATCCAGCACATGGCCGGCTGCACCACTCAGACTCACGTCGAGCATCTCGGGCATCTGGAGGCGCAAGGAGCGAAGTTCCACCGAGTCGATGTTGCCCGTGAGCAATGCCTCGGCGGTAAGCATGCGGTCGGGATAGAGGTCAAGTATCTCGCCGGGCAGACTTTCGCCTGCCAGAAGTAGGATATCCTGCTTGCTGAAGTCGGCAGAAAGGCTGGCATCGAGACGGCCACGGTGATGGGGCGTGAGTGCCGACCAGTCCATATCGACCTCGGCACGCAACTTACTGCTGGGGGTAGCGAGTCGAACGTCCGTGAGATGTACACGTGCCGTATCAAGCTCCACGGAGGCAGAAAGCTGGGACAGTGTGAGTCCGCTATGCTCCTCCTTGCCTTTGAGCTGATCGAGACGCGTGCGCAGACGGCCACTTCGGAGGTCGTAGGTAAGCACATCGAGGCGTGTCTCCACATCGGAAAGGAGCACATGGCTGGCATCGATGCCGGAGGCTGTACGTGGAGCATAGGGCATGTCGTAGGCCACACGGGGAGCCTTGAGACGGAAGTCCTGGACGTTGAGTAGTTGTTGGTCGAGATCCATCAGTCCTTTCTTCAGTCTCATCTTCTCCACGCTGGCCTCCACACGCATAGAGTCACGGACGGTGTGGAAGGTGACGTGGGTATCATCGAGCTTGAGATGCTGGAAGAAGACCCGCCAAGGGATGTCGGTGGAGGTGGTGTCCTCGTCGACCACGACGGTGTCACGAAGGGCTATGTCGAGATCGCATCCGTCGAGCTGGGCCTGACTGAGGCGCAGGTGACGATGACGGAGATTGATGTCGTGGACATCGAAGGCAAAGTGTCCCAGGCGGCCGTCGAGCACCATCTCATCGAGCATATCCTGCGTATCGACCCTGGCCTTCTGCAAGTCGAAGGCATCCACGGCAATACGGCCTTGAAAGAGGGAAGAGAAATTGAGATCGACCACACAACTCTGGGCATAGACCAGTGTGTCTGGATGGAGACGATCGCTTCCATCGGCTGCATAGAGCTGCAGGTCGTGGTCGTGGAAGCGCTGTGGACTGAGGATGAGGAGACCGCGCAGGTCTATGTCGAGCAGCGGCGTGATGCGGAGCTTCTCCACGCTCACCTTCTTGCCCGTGGCCTCGGATATCTTCTCCGTGGCGATGCCCACCAACCAGTCCTGTACGGGAGGCAGATAGACCAAGACGCAAAGGAGCAAGACGAGCAGAATGGGGCAAAGCACGATAGCCAGCAGCCATCGCCACAAGCGATGCCTACGATTACCACCACGCTGCTGGGCACCAGCTTGCAGGTGGTCTGTCCTATCTTTTTGCTCTCTCTCGTCCATATGGGTCTCTCTCGTCAATAATCAGGAATCACACGCAAGACGCTCCATAGCTTGCCAAAGCTTGTCGTCTGGCACGGGAGCGGTGACGGAGATGGGGAGGTGCGAAACGGGATGCTCAAACTCCAGCTTGCGGGCATGGAGCGAGATGCCGCCATCGGGATTGCTGCGAGGTGCTCCGTACTTGAGATCACCCTTGATGGGGCACCCCATCTTGCTGAGCTGGCAGCGTATCTGATGGTGACGCCCAGTGTGGAGCTCTATCTCCAGAAGGCAGTAGCGATCGGAGTGTGCCACCACCTTATAGTCGAGCACGGCCTTCTTGCTTCCTGGCACCTCACGGTCGTAGGCACGGGCCGTATTGGTGCGTTCGTTGCGGGTAAGCCAATGGGTGAGCGTACCCTCCGGCAGGGCAGGTTGGTTGGCCACGATGGCCCAGTAGACCTTGCGCAACGCGCGCGTACGAAAAAGCTCACTCAGTCGGCTCAAAGCCTTGCTGGTACGGGCAAAGAGCACGACGCCACTCACGGGCCTGTCGAGCCTATGCACCAAACCAAGGAATACGTTGCCGGGCTTGTTGTAGCGCTCAGCAACGTATTGCTTCACCGTATCCAGCAAGGGTACATCGCCGGTCTTGTCGCCCTGCACGATCTCCCCTACTCGCTTGGATACAATGATCACATGATTGTCTTCGTAAAGAACTGTCAATCCTTAATCTGAATTATTACTACATGTTCATACCACCGTCTACCTGGATGACCTGGCCGCTCACATAGCTTGAGAGGTCGCTAGCAAGGTAGAGTGCAGTGTTGGCGATGTCTTCCACCTGACCACCACGACGCAGAGGTATCTTCTTCTTCCACTCCTCACGTACCTCGTCGGGCAGAGCTGCGGTCATGGCAGTCTCGATGAAGCCGGGAGCAATGGCGTTGGCACGGATACCCTTGGGGCCCATCTCCTGAGCGATGCTCTTGGCCAAAGCGATCATACCTGCCTTGGAAGCAGCATAGTTGGCCTGACCGGCATTGCCATGAACACCTACGACACTGGCCATATTGATGATACTACCACCCTTCTGGCGCATCATGATGGGCACGCAAGCATGGGTGAAGTTGAAGGTACTCTTGAGGTTGACGTTGATGACAGCATCCCACTGTGCCTCGCTCATGCGGAGCATCAAGCCGTCCTTGGTGATTCCTGCGTTGTTGACGAGGATGTCGATGTGACCGAAGTCCTCCTTCACCTGCTTCACGGTCTCCTCAGTCTGAGCGAAGTCGGCAGCATTGCCTGCATAGGCACGGCAAGTCACGCCTACAGCCTCGATCTCCTGACGAGTAGCCTCCAGACCGGCAGCCATGTCATCGTTCAACACCAAGTCAGTGAAAGCGATATCTGCACCTTCCTGAGCAAACTTCAAGGCAATAGCCTTACCAATACCACGTGCCGCACCTGTGATGAGGGCGGTCTTTCCTGTTAAAAGTCCCATTGTTTTTTTATTTAAAGTTTTATATTTCTGTTTTCGAGACGCTTCGCCCCGAAGGGGCAAAAGAACCTTATCGCTCGGCTCGTTTTCGAAACGCTTCGCTCCGAAGGGGCAGAAGAACCTAACTAACCTTACATTCCCAACGCTCTGTCCACGATCTTCTTCACCATGGGGCGGCTCATCAGTTCACCCATGCCTTCACCGATACGGCCATGGATGTAGGGCACTTCAAGTCCTTTGGCGCAATAGTGTATGATGTCGACAGCCAGGGCCACGTTCTCGAGCTTTATGGTACCTGCCTCTACGGCATCCGTGAGGGTATCGGTGAGGAGGCGCACCTCGGTCTGGTCGAAGTTGCGACGTACCTTCTCCACAAGCCAGATGTTGCGGAAGAACTCGGCACGCAGATTGCCATTGCGCAATACAGCTTCCTTGATGAGATGGAGGTGGGTGTAGACGATTTCCACGATCTTCTCGGAGGGAGACATCTGCCTGTCTGCTACCAGCTGGATGGTCTCCGTGAGACGCTCCATCTCTGCCTCTATCACGGCGTAGTATATCTCCTCTTTATTTTTAAAATAGGTGTAGAGCGTACGTCGCCCCTTGCCAGAAGCTACCGCGATATCGTTCATCGTCGTATCGTCGAGGCCTTGGCGAGCAAACAGTTGTCGGGCCACATCTACCAATTTGATCTTCGTCTTGGATACCTTCATATTCTTAAACACTTTCACCTGCAATCTTCCTCTGCTTGGAAGGAATATACCCACACTCGCTATCGGAAAAATTGCACATTTAACGTTGATTGTGCAAAATTAGAAAAAATACTTGATACACACAAGCATTTGCCCGCAAATATTGCACAATCTTTCACGACTTGTGCTAAAAAGTGGGCGATTTTTATGTCGTAGAGCATTTTTTTGCGGTTTTATTTGGTCAAACAAAAAAAAGTACCTACCTTTGCACTCGCAAACGAAAAACATCGCGGAGTGGAGCAGTTGGTAGCTCGCCAGGCTCATAACCTGGAGGTCACACGTTCGAGTCGTGTCTCCGCAACCAATCAAGGTGCTGCAATCAACAGATTGCGGCACTTTTTTGTTGCAAGGCAAGGGAAAGAAACACTACGATGCAGTAAGTAATATGGGGAGAACTGATAAGGAAAAAACTAGAATGAACGGAATATGTTTTGGGAACGATATACAATCAGGCACACAGGACAAAGAATTAAAAACTAGAATGAACGGAATGAACGGAATAGATTTTTTCTATGCTTCTTGCGAGAATAAATATTAATAGTTCCGTTCATTCCGTTCATTCTAGTTTTCATCTCTAGGCTCTCCGGACCTAAAAGAACTAGTCAAGGCACTCTTACTTAACCAGCACCTTTTTCACACCGGTACGAGTCTTGATGATATTGATACCGGGCTGCAGCTTGTCTATGCGGCGACCTTGCACATCGTAGATCTGCTGAGCATCCTCACTATCCAGATTGTCACGGGCAATGTCGTGTATACCATCTATCACGGTGAGTGTGGCGATGCTCACGCCCTTACATCCTGTGGGTATCTTGTAGTCCAATACATTGCCCACGACGGTCTGCTTCACGGGGTCGCCCGTGCTGTACTGCTCGGTGATCTCCCAGCCTTCGATACCGTCGGCCTCAAGTGTGATGGCACGGTTGGCAAAGAAGCTGCCGTCGAAAGTCTTACGGCTGAGCTTGATACCGTTGAAGGTAAGATTGATGTCGTTGGCTGTGCTATTCAACCCTTCCTCGACATTCTCGTCGTTGTCAGCCTCATCGCTATCAGTCTCGTCGTCTTCTTTATCTTCATTGACGGATTCATCCGTCTCTTCGCCTTCCTCTGCCTGTGCCAAGACCTCGTCGGAGATATTGATGGTGAGCGGTGTCACAGCACCGAGCTTATAGTAGCTCTGCTCATGCTGATAGACATAGGGGATGCGCTTCTGAAGCCAGGTCTTAGCTTTCTCCAGCTCGGTCTGGTATCCACCGGCATTGAGTCCATAGAGCTCACGATGGTACTTTATCTCCGTCTCGATGGCCTTCGACCAGTCCTCCCAAGTATCCTCCCAGGTCTGCTGATAGCTGAGGAAGTCGCCCATATAGATGGCCAGTCGGTCGATGAAATCCTTTTTGATCTGTGTATTGGACACCAGATTGCGGAAGAGCGCTGTACTGCTGCTACCATTGCCCCAGGTGTAGTGCGAGTCATAGTTGGGTGTGTAGAGCCACTTGATGTAGTCGAAGTCCACCTTGATCTTATACACGTCGCCATACATGATGTCGGAGGTGTTGGTGTTGGTAGAACGATCGTAGATGCCCAGGAAGTAGTCCACATCCTTCATCTGCACACGCCAGCGGCCGTCGGATGCCGTGGGTCGCCAGAAGCAGATGTTGTTGCCGGGGAAGTCGAGATTGCAATGTACGATGTTGGCTATCATCACGTTCATAAACTCCTCCACGTCCATCACCTTGCTCCACTGATCATAGGTGTGGGTAGAGTTCTTGAAGCTGTTGAAGTCATTCCAGTGCGACTGGTTGCCAGCCTTCAGTTCGCCCCAGTTCTCCACCATGTCGATGTCCTCCAGTCCCTCATAGTTGCTGTAGATACCGTCGTCGTTGCTGCGCTCACGTATGTTGACCATACCCTTGTACTCACCATTGATGAAGATGATGGCGGGACGTCCTGCCTGCCAGTCGATATCGCAGTGCTTGGCTATCTGTGCCTGCATGATGGCATCGCGGGAGTAGAGATAGGGGAAGTCGTTGCCGGAGTTGCGCAGGAGCACGGACTTGAAGTCGGCACTTCCCGGACGCAGGTCGGGGAAAAACTCATACTTGAAATGCTTCTTACCAAAGCGCTTCTTAGCATAGACAGCCAAGGTGCGAAGAGGGAAACGGCGGGTCCAGTTGCCCGACACGCGCGTCTCACACATCTGATTGATGACGCTGGAGTCGAGGCTTACAGCATCGTCAAAAAACTCCACATTGACGGGACGGCGCCACTGCTTGTTCTTGTCCGTCACATTGGCAGAAGCCAGAATACCGGTAGAACTGTCGTAAAAATGCTTCTTATCGGTAGTAAGCGAGAAGACAGGCAAGGTCACGTCGCGGTCCATGCAGATGTAGGACTGGGTGACGCTTCGGGGAGAGAGCCATCCGTTGCAGAAGGCCTTCACACGGATCACGGTGCTCTTCGTGAGGGTCCACTCACCGGTATAGAGTTTGCTGCTTTCGGTGGGCTCGCTGCCGTCCATCGTGTAGCGGATGCTGACGTTGGGGATGGTATCGACAGGCAGGGCCACAGACACCTTCACCGACTTACCCTTGGCAAACACCTTTCCTGCGACGCTGAACACGGGATCGGGCAGTATGTGCTTGTGATCGCAGATACCTCCGGTATTGGCAGCATTGGGCGTGGTCTTCAACATGTAGCCCCACTCCTTGGCTCCGTCGCTCTTACGACCGTAGGCGATGTTGGGAGAAGGTTGCTTCTTCAGTTCTTCGGGAAGCTGATCTACCACCTTATCGTTTTTGAAAAGGAAGAGCATACATCCCTTACCAGTCTCCAGACTAAACTGGGCATGCTGGTCGCCGCTCTCACCGTCACAGTATATCAGCACACGCTCACCGGGCTTGATCTCCTTGTCGGAGGAACCGCCCCAGCCCCATCCCCAGCCCCAACCGCCGTTGTTGCCGTTGTAGAGCTTAGAGGCCTCACTGGCCTTTTCGGTCTGGCCGAGCTTGTACTCAGAGAGCTTTTCGGTAGACTTGCCCGCATTGTAGAGCTCCACCCAGGAGTCGGGATACTGATTGTCCTGCATGATGCAATCCACGTTGGACTGCATGATCTCATTGATGACGAGCTGGGCACGCAACTGACTCGTAGACAGCAGCCACAGACAAGCAGGCAAGAGCAAGCCCTGCAGGAGGGTAAGACGACGTATAGAGAGTAATGTTTTTTTCATGAAGAACCAGGTTTTTTGAGTAAAAATATCAGTTAGCCACTATCTAAATGGCGGCATAATGCATTCAGCCCACAAATATACACATTTTTCCCCATACTCGACACTTTTTTACCGGACTTTTTGCATATTTCGGAACGTACACCGGCTAAGACAAAGAAAAAGGAGCCGCAAGTGACTCCTTTCTCCTATCTATTCAATTTGTACTCTTTCAATCTATCATTTTCCAACGGTCTTCTTTCCGCTGCGAACGATGATGCCCTTATATCCGGCACCCACCTTCTGGCCCATGAGGTTGTAGCTCTCGCCAGCCTGGCCGGCCATCTCCACCTGCTCGATGGCATCGGGCTCCTCGGGTACGTAACGCACGAGGATGATGTCGGCATCGGCATTGGCCTCACTCAAGGCAGGCAGCATGGTACCGGTGGTACCTACGGTGATGAGGGTGAGATCACCGATCTTGATGTTGTAGCAACCGATGGTGCCGCACTGTGAAGGCACGATGAGGGTAGGCTCTGCGCCGTCCACCTTGACAGCTGAAGCCACCTGACCCTTGGCATCATAGCCGAAGGTAAGACCGGTGCTGTTGCTTACCAAGTGCTCACCGTCGTAGGTGAAGAGACACTTGTCGGCAGCATTGTTCTGTACGGTATAGTTGGTCTTCGAGCGAGGCATGATGTACTTGCCGTAAACCTTGCTTACGAGGTACATCTGATCGCCTGCCTTAGGCATGTTGAGCGTGGTGACAGCCTGCATAGCCTCAGTGGCAGCAGCCGTGGTCTTCACCATCTCCTTCACGGTAGCCAGGTCGTACATGTGGTCGGCCTTGAGGTACTGGTCTACGGTCTCAACCTGTGCCATGTAGGCGTCTACGGCACTCTGGTCGGTGGTGGTGAACTGACCGAAG
>JAZLII010000270.1:0-2733 GCA_045617275.1 Bacteroidaceae bacterium | reverse complement strand
AGCGGAGTGAAGTCGAAGGAAGCCTGCGTGGAGATGGTGCTGATGAACTCGCTGGAGGTGAACACACCCGCCACCTCGATGTCCACGCTTTGCATCACTTTCTTGACCACGTTGTGTGGCACGGAGACAAAGAGGTGTCCGGCATGTAGCTCATAGTGACGGTCGTCGACCGTGAGCGTCGCCTGACCCTTCACGATGAGTACCATCACAAATCCATCCAGCAGGACGTCGTCTTCCGTGAAGGCGGCAAAGTCCTTGAGCGAATGAAAGATGGAGATGTCGCGACTGTGATAGAGAAGATGCTCTCCATGCTTCACCTGAGATACTTGTATGGTTTTCATGTTGCAAATTTATGTCATTTGTTCCGAAAAACATTGTCCTATTTTTCCTAATTGTTGTCAAAATATACTAATTATCGTCGAAATAGGAGAAAACGAACACATTTTATGCCCTGAAAATAGGAAGAATATGGTAACGATGGTGTAATTTTGCACCACAAAACGAAAACAGTCAACTTTCCCAAACGATAAAAAGAATAATGAAGATATGAAAAATCACAGATTTTGGACACTGCTGGCCGTGCTTCCCATGCTGGCAGCATGTCACGAAGAGAAGCAGCAGACACTCGATGCCGTAGCCGTGAAGACCCTGACGGTGGAAGAGCAGATGGCTGAAGGTGGAAGACAGTATGTAGGTGTAGTGGAGGAGGCTTCGTCCACCGTGGTGAGCTTCACCGGGACGGGTACCGTAAAGTCGCTCTGCGTGAGCGAAGGACAGACCGTGAGCAAGGGCCAGCTCATAGCCACCCTCGACGACACCCAGGCTCGCAACATGCTCTCTGCCTCGGAGTCGGCCATGCACCAGGCTGAGGATGCGCTGGCTCGTATGAAGCAGCTCCACGATGCCAGTGCCCTGCCCGACCTGAAGTGGGTGGAGGTGCAGAGCAAGGTGGAGCAGGCCAAGGCACAGCTGGAGATGGCTCGAAAGAACCTGGCCGAATGCAGCATCTATGCTCCCGTGAGCGGCATCGTGGGCAAGCGGATGATGAACGTAGGCGAGACGGCTCTGCCCAGCCAGCCTGTGGTGACACTCTTGCAGATAGACCCCGTGAAGGTGCGCGTGAGCATCCCCGAGAAGGAGATAGCCTCTCTCACCGCTCATACGCCGACCACGCTTACCATAGAGGCCCTCGGGGGCAGAACCTATCAGGGAGGCAACGTGGAGAAGGGTGTCACGGCCGACGGTATGACTCATACCTATGACATACGTATACGCGTGGACAACGGTGACCGCCAGCTCCTTCCTGGCATGGTGGCCAACGTGAGCCTCAAGAACACCAGCGTGGAGGGGGCATGCATCATGCTGCCCATACGATGCATACAGCAGCGCACCGATGGCCAGCACTTCGTGTGGACCGTCAGGGAGGGCAAGGCTCACCGTACCGACGTCACCCTCGGGCAGGCTGTGGGCAACAGCATGGTCATCAGCGAAGGACTCAAGCAGGGTGACAAGGTCATCACTGCCGGCTACCACAAGGTGAGCGAAGGAAAGGAGGTCAAGGGATGAAGCAGTCGTGGGTGATGTGGCCCATCAGCAACTATCGCATCACGGCCTTCCTCGTGGCGCTGTTGCTGGCGTTTGGCCTCTACGGCATCTATGTGATGCCCAAGGATGAGTTTCCTCCCTTCACCATCCGACAAGGCGTGGTGGTGGCCGTGATGCCCGGAGCTACGGCGGAGGAGATAGAAGAACAGGTGGCCAGGCCTCTGGAGCGCTACGTGGCCACCTACAAGGAGGTGGACCGGAGCAAGACCTACAGCACCTCTTCCAATGGCATGTGCCTGCTCATGGTGCAGTTTCAGCACGACCTCAACGACCTTACGCCCATCTGGAGCAAGATGAAGCATGGGCTCAACGGCTTCAAGTCGCAACTGCCCTCTGGGGTGATAGCCTTGCTGGCACAGGACGACTTCGGCGACACGTCGGCCTTGCTCATCACCGTGGAGAGCGACCAGCGCTCCTATCAGGAACTGCAAGGCTACAGCGACGAACTGGCCGACCGTCTGCGCCGCCTGCCCAGTGTGAGCAACGTCCGCCAGCTGGGTGAGAAGCAGCAGCAGATCACGCTCAATGTGGACCGCGAGCGTCTCTCAGCCTATGGCATCGGCCAGGGCGCTCTGATACAGGCCATACAGTCTCAGGGACTGACCACCGTGAGTGGCAATGTGCACAGCAGTCAGCAAAACCTCATGATACACGTGGCTCCTACCGACCGCTCCGAGGAGGAACTGGCCAACCGTATCATCTACAGTGGCCCCGACGGCAAGGTGGTGAGGGTGAGAGACGTGGCCGAGGTGGTGCGCGAGTATGACCTGAGCGACTCTTACATAGAGAGCAATGGCAAGCGCTGCCTGGTGCTCTCGCTGGAGATGATGAAGGGCAACAATATCGTGCAGTATGGAAAGGATGTAGACAAGATACTGGACCAGTTCTCACAGGACTATCTGCCCAGCGACGTGGAGATGCATCGCATCACGGACCAGCCCCACGTGGTGGACAAGAGCGTGAGTGACTTCCTGCGCGACCTGCTCATCTCCATGCTCATCATCGTGGCTGTGATGATGGTGCTCTTCCCCTTGCGAAGCGCCATCGTGGCTGCACTCACCATACCGCTCTCCACCTTCATCAGCACGGGCATCATGTATGCCTGCGGCATCGAGCTCAACATCATCA
>JAZLII010000269.1:0-15218 GCA_045617275.1 Bacteroidaceae bacterium | reverse complement strand
CTCCGTGCCATCTGTGCCGTGAGCGGCACCGTGAGCGGATGGATGGGCAAGCTCTCCACCCTCAATCTCGACAAGTACCACATACTCTCACAGCGCAACTGGCAGTGCGACATCGAACCGGCCCGACGCGACCTGGGCTATGAGCCTCACTGGCCCCTGGAGCGTGGCGTAGAGGCCTCTGTGAAGTGGTACAAGGAGAACGGATGGCTATAAGAAAAATCAGAGAATAATATACTATCAGGCATTAGTGTAAGATGTGGAACTAGAATAAAAGGAACAGACGGAATAGATATTCTTAAGCATACAGAAACAAAGGAGAATAAAAACATTCTGTTCACTTCGTTTATTCTAGTTTCTTTAATTTTCGGAATGTCCACAAGTATATCATTGCCATAAAAATAGACTGTATTGAAAACAAAACTCAACATATCACTCATGCTCCACGAGAAGGTGATGCTGACTTACATGGCATTCACCGTGCTCGTCATGGTGCTGGCCTGGAGTGACCTCGTGAATCCAGGAGAGATGGTGAAGACGCGTCTCATCGCACTCGCCGCCTTGGCTCTGGGCCTCATCCTCACGGCCTGGCGCGACAATCACGTCACTCGCTATGTGCGTGTGGCTCTGGTGCTGCTCACACTCAGCGTGTGGTACCCAGATACCTTCGAGATCAACCGTATCTTCCCCTCGCTCGACCACATCTTTGCCCAGTGGGACCAGTCATGGTTTGGCTGCCAGCCCTCTCTGCGCTTCTCACAGGTGGTACCGGAATGGTGTGGCGAACTCTTCTGCCTGGGATACTGGTCGTACTTCCCCATGATGCTGGTGCTCGTGACGTGGTTTGCTTTCCGCATGCCACACCTTCTGCCCCGCATCGCCTTCACCCTGCTCACGGCTTTCTTCCTCTACTATCTCATCTACCTCTTCCTGCCCGTAGCCGGACCGCAATTCTACTATCAGGCAGAGGGTGTGGACCCCGTGAAGGGCGTCTTCCCCGCTTTGGGACACTACTTCAGCAGTCATCAGGATCTCTATCCCATGCCCGGAGGAGATGGTCCCTTCCACACGCTAGTCCAGATGGCCCAGCAGGCCGGAGAGCGCCCCACAGCCGCTTTCCCCAGCAGCCACATCGGCATCAGCACCATCCTGCTACTGCTCTGCCGCCGATACAAGCAGAAGGGCCTCTTCCTGGCCTTCTTCCCACTCTACATCCTGCTCTGCGGAGCCACGGTCTACATCCACGCTCACTATCTGGTGGATGCCATCTTCGGCTTCATCTCTGCCTTCATCGTGTACTACATAGTATGCCAGATATACGAGAATCTGAACGTTGAAGGCTGCGACTAAGCGAGAGCAGAGTGAAGACGTACTTCAACTCTGCCGAGTGAGAGCGGTCTCGACCGAAGGTCAACGTTGAGCGATGAGCGTTGAGCGTTGAGCGTTGAGCGGAAGATAGCAAAAAAGTAAATATTCATCCTAAAATCATTGATACAGAAAGACTTATGAATCGTAACATCAGACTTTCACTCCTGGCCCTGCTCACCATGGGCAGCACCACCATCCTGGCTCAGGAGAGCATCACCCCTCAGGTGTTGCAGACACTCCAGGCACAGCAACTCTCGCCTGCAGAAAAGGCCGTTCGCAACGCCTTGGGAGGCACCACCATCCAGAAGATGTCGCTCAACCAGGACAACCGTCAGACACCTGACACCTACTTCAGTGTGGAAACGAAGAACACCGGCATCAGCGATCAGCAGAGCAGTGGCCGATGCTGGCTCTTCACCGGCACCAACGTGCTGCGCCACCAGGCCATGAAGCGTCTGGGCTGCAAGAACCTCTTCTTCAGTCACGTCTATCTCTTCTTCTACGATCAACTCGAGAAGAGCAATCTCTTCCTGCAAGGTATCATAGACACCCGTAAGCAGTCGTGGGACGACCAGATGGTGCGCTGGCTCTTCCAGAATCCCCTCTCCGACGGTGGCACCTATACCGGCGTGGCCGACCTCGTGACAAAGTATGGTCTCGTACCTCAGGACGTGATGGCTGAGACCATGATCAGCAACAGCACCAATGAGTTCTGCGGCCATCTGAAGCGCAAGTTGCGCGAGTTTGGCGTACAACTGCGTGAGCAGAGCGAGAAGGGCACCAGCCAGAAGCAACTGGAGCAGCAGAAGGTGGAGATGCTGAAGACCGTCTACAAGATGCTAACCTTGGCCTATGGCATACCTCCCACACAGTTCACCTGGGCTCCCAAGGATGCTGAGGGTAAGCAGATGGGCGAGGCCAAGACCTACACACCGCTGGAGTTCTACAAAGCCGTATGCGACAAGGAGGATCTCAACGCAGACTACGTGATGCTGATGAACGATCCTTCACGCGAATATAATAAGGTATATGAGATCGACTACGACCGCCACGTCTACGACGGTCACAACTGGCTCTACCTCAATCTCGACATCGAGGACCTGAAGCCTCTCTGCATCGCCTCTCTGAAGGATAGCGCACAGATGTACTTCTCCTGCGATGTGGGTAAGCAGATCAACCGAGACAACGGTCTGCTGGACCTCAAGAACTATGACTACGAGAGTCTTTTCGGCACCACCTTCGGCATGGACAAGAAGCAGCGCATCCGTAGCTTCGACAGCGGTTCGAGCCACGCCATGACCCTCATGGCCGTAGACCTGGACAAGAACGGCAAGCCCACGAAGTGGAAGGTAGAGAACAGCTGGGGTCCCTCCTACGGTTTCTCCGGCCACCTCATCATGACGGACGAGTGGTTCAATGAGTATATGTTCCGCGTAGTGGTGAACAAGAAATATCTCACCCCCGAGCAGCTCAACCTCCTGAAGCAGAAGCCCATCAAGCTGCCTGCCTGGGATCCCATGTTCATGGGCGAGGAGTAACGCATAGAAGGCACACGCGTAAGGCCCCATCACCGCTTTGATGCCTCTCCCCCATATATAGCCTCCCTCCGTCTGTGAGGGAGGCTATATGTTTTTTGTTAAATTTCATTAAACCACTATCTACATAGATAGTCTAAAGAAATAGAACGTATTTTTAACCTAATTCATAACAACACATCATTTTTTTATCCATGAAGAAAATCACGTGTCTCGCTACTATGGCACTGTTGGCTATGGCAGCATCAGCTCAGGTCACTGAAGACTTCAAGCCTGCAACGACCAATCAAGAGGGTAAGCAATACCCCATGGTAAACTCACAGCGCATGGTACGCGCCCAGATCTCTGCACCTCAGGCCAACTCCGTCAAGTTGGACATCGGTGGTGTGAAGTATGAGATGAAGAAGGACGACCGCGGCGTATGGACCGGCGAGTCTGCTCCTCAGGACGAGGGTTTCCACTACTATCAACTGGAGATAGACGGTGCAAGTGTGCCCGATCCCGGTAGCAAGTACTACTATGGTGCAAGCCGATGGGGAAGCGGTATCGACATCCCCGCTGCCGACGAGGAGTTCTACACGGTGAAGAACGTGCCTCAGGGCTCTATCAACGAGGTGTACTACTGGTCGACCGTCACCGAGACCATGCGTCACGGCTATGTATATCTGCCCGCAGAATACTATACCAATCCTACGAAGAAGTTCCCCGTACTCTATCTGCAGCATGGTATGGGTGAGAACGAGACCGGATGGAGTGCCCAGGGTAAGACCGGCATCATCATGGACAACCTCATCGCTGCTGGCAAGGCAGTTCCCTTCATCATCTACATGGACAACGGTCTGAACGCTCGTCCCGCTGGTCAGCAGGCTCCTCAGGGTGGCTTCGGTGGCTTTGGCGGTTTCGGTCAGGGTGGTCAGCGTCCTCAGGGACAGGCTCCTCAGGGCGGTTTCGGCCAGGGTGGCCAGCGTCCTCAGGGACAGGGTGCTCCTCAGGGTGGCTTCGGTCAGGGCGGTCAGCGTCCTCAGGGACAGGGCCAAGGTCAGGGTCAGCGTCCCCGTGGCGGTTTTGGTGGCTTCAACATGGGTGGCGCATTCCAGGATGTGCTCCTGAAGGACATCATCCCCATGGTTGAGAAGAAGTACCGTGTGATTGCCGACACCGAGCATCGTGCTATGGCAGGTCTCTCTATGGGTGGTATGCAGACCCACTCCATCACCCTCGCCAACCCCACAACGTTTGCCTACGTGGGTATGTTCAGCGGTGGTACCTTCAATGTCAACGAACTGCAGGATGCTGCTGACTTCAAGAAGACCAACAAAGTACTCTTCATGAGCTGTGGTGGCAAGGAGAACATGGGCGTAGACAAGGCTGCTCAGGACCTCAAGGGCATCGGCATCAATGCCTTCTCTTACGTCTCTCCCGAGACTGCTCACGAGTGGCAGACCTGGCGTCGTAGCCTCTATCAGTTCGCTCAGCTCATCTTCAAGAAGTAAGAGAGAACACGACAGAAGGGATGGCCACCCTCCCAAGCAAGCCGTCCCTCACTCACGACACAATAAGAGCATGCAAGCCATCACACTTGCATGCTCTCTTTTTATCCCTTTTTGAGGGGTCAGTGAGACACCAGAAGCGAATAATTGATGCCGTCACACAGAATGGAAGTGCAGGTAGGAGCCTCCTGTTGTGAAAGTTCACGTTCTTTGTGTGAATCATTTAAGGCTGAAGAAGAAACCTGAGAAGAGGCGTCGGAAGGTTGCCTTACATACTTGATCTTCTCCACTATCTTCTCTTTTTCAACCACCTGAGAAAGATAGACGGTGTCCTTGATGTGTTCAGTGATATGTACCGTGTCCGGAGTATGGGTCAGAGTGGTAGCTTCACTTGCCCGATCTGAGAAGACGGGAAGGAAGAGACCAAGAACTACCCCTGCAACTGCTGCAACGGGTGTAGCCACCCAGCCCCAATAGGTGCGCCTATTTATTGCCGGACACTTGGGGACATCCAGATGTGCATTTTCTTTCTTTGCTGTTCGCTGTGCCGAATCGCGAAGTATATCTTCAAAGTTTGCCATATTTGAGGTTGTGAGGTTTTTTGAGCCCAACGGAGAACCGTTGGGAACTGTGGCTATGAGGTTAATGAGATTAGGCTCTTCTTTAGCATTTGAACGAGATGGTGGATACGGGATTTCACTGTACCTTCTGGTATGCCAAGGATGACGGCTATCTGCGACACGGCAAGTTCTTCTTCAAAACGTAGGGAGAAGAGCAGGCGAGTGGCAGGAGGCAGTTTGGCTAACTCGCACTGTAGAGCTTCCTCAAAGGTCTTCATGTCCATCTTCATATCAAGGTCGTTGTCCTCAAGTTCTTGCCCGCCGAGTGCTACCTCTTGTGCATATTCTTGTTCGTAGGAGATATGCCGGAAGTGGTTCTTACAGAGGTTGTAGGCTATGCTGTAAAGCCACGTTCTATAGGAACTGCCGGAGTAAGCGCTACGAGATGACCAAACCCTCATGAACGTATCCTGGGTGAGGTCGGCAGCCAGGGCTTCATCGTGTCCCAACTGGCGAAGGAAGAAGCCCATGAGCCGGCGGGCATGCCTGCGGTAGAGCTCATCGTAGGCACGCTCGTCATCCTTGCCGGAGACGCGCGCCATCAACTGTTCGTCGGTGAGCGCGCGAAGAGAATGAAACAACATGGGTAAAATCATCTCTCTAATCCATTGAGCATTTCTTCGAGCGAATAGAGCTGACCGCTGCTTTCGTACAGTTCCTTGATCAGTTCCTTCTTGTGTTCCTTGTCGGTATGGTTCATCAGGATGGCTTGATACAGCAAGCGGAACAAGACTTCGCCTTCAATGCTACGGCCTTTGTTGATGGACTTTGATACGAGGTGGGCAAGCAGGTGCACATAATTCATATCGAACATGTCGCTGGTCTCCCAATCGGAATAGATCAGATTAGGCTCTGCCAGGTATTCCAGATGATATACTTCATGAACATTCTTCATCGCCACGGCAAAGTTGTCGTAGGGCTGTTCGCTCCACTTCAGCAGCAGGCCCTCGTTGTAGAGGTTCTCCTGGTTAAGCGCAGCAGGAGTATTAATGTCAGGGAAGAAGTAGCAGGGACGGCCGGTCTCTCTGATGATGTGCATGATGACGTCGGACTCGAATTGCTTTCCCCAATCCTCGCCGTACTGTCCATAGTCGCTGAGGTCTTCTTTGAATTCGAAAGGCTTGATGTTCAGTTTCTTCCACAAATCATCGCGGTACTCCTTATTGAAAAGGAAGGAGATGGCCAGGATGGTCACGTCCTGGCGCAGGCCCAGTGCCTCCTGCATCATCTTGCCGGGTATCAGGCAGTTGTCACCATTACCAAAGTAGATGGCACCCTCCTCCATGCTCTGCAGCATGTTCCAGTTGTAGCGCATGATGCGCTCGGGCACCGCCTGTTTGCGATAGGCCATGGTGAAGGCCTGCTTCATCTGGTCCTCATTGATGATATTCACGTTGAGCCAAGCCCGGGCTGCCAGAAAGGAAAGGTCGCCGCCATAGGCATTGTCGGGGATGAGTTCAATGGCACGAGCCAGACTTCCTGTAGCGGCTCCACCCATACGTGTATTCATGAGATGATAGGTGTAGCTGTCGGGGATGGCCTCCTTCATCCTGCCCAGCACCAGGGTGGTGGGAAGGGGCTTCCCGTCCGTTGCATTCAGATTGCCGTTCTTCTGGTCGTGGTAGTAAGTGGCAAGGAACAAGTTACGCCACGCCCACTCATCTTTTGGGTTCTCGTCTACCCTCTTCTGCCAGACCTCTGCTTGCTCCTTGTACCATTCTGTGGGGTGGCTCTTGGCTACGAAGCTCTGTATCGTCTCGGCCTTAACGGCCTTGTCCTTGGTCTGCTGCGCAAAGGTCAGCAAGCTACATATCAGCGTGATTGCTATAACAATAATCCTTTTCATCTTCTTTTTATCGTTTGATAAACTGGTCGTTCAGTCGTTCTAGACCGCATTGCCAATTATGAATTGTGAATTATGAATTGTTTAAGGGCGCTCTCATTATAGCATACACACAAGTGAGAGAAACGTTCACAAAGATACGACTTTTCTTGTATATTTCGGGAAAAAACACGAAATTTGCAAGCATATATGTACCTACGACCTTGAGTCTACCGTATACTTTACAAAATACCAAACAAACAATTATGAGAAGAGTGTTTTTTCTGTTGGCTATGTTGCTCATAATGAGCCCCGCACTGCTTGCACAAGATTACGTCAAAGAGGTTTCTGGCGTAAAGACCGAAGTCAGGTTTTACAGTGACGACATCGTACGCATCACCAAGTACCAGACGGCCGATCCCCAAGCACTGACCGACCCCAAACTGGTAGTGACGATGACACCGCAAGCTGATTGCGCCAAACTGCGAGAGGGCGATAAGCAGGATACGCTGATGAGCAAGAATGTCATGGTGGTCTGCAGCAAGGCAACAGGTATGCTGAGCTTCTACCGCACCGATGGCACCCTGCTACTCAAGGAGCGCACCAGGCCCGTTTTCACCAAACGCACCAACCACAAGGTGGACCCATACAACGTATCCCAATCGTTCAAGCTCTCCACCGATGAGGCTATCTACGGTTTTGGACAGGTGCAGGACGGCAACCTGAACCACCGCAACACCTCCTATTCGCACATGGTACAAAACAACATGAGCGTCTGGATGCCTTTCTTCCACTCCACCCGAGGCTATGGTCTCTACTGGGACCTCTATGGTCCCTGCGGCTTCAGCGACAACAGCACCAATGGCGCCACCTTCACCACGGAGGCTGCTCATGCCGTGGACTACTACCTGCTGGTGGGCGACCCCAAGAAAGGCGACGATGTGCAGCGCCGTGTACGCCAGCTTACGGGCAAGGCCACCATGGTACCTCTCTGGACCTACGGCTACTTCCAGAGCCGCGAGCGCTACTACAGCGCCAAGGAGACACTGGGCGTACTGCAACAATATCGCCAGCTCAACGTACCCATCGACTGCGTGGTACAGGACTGGCAGTACTGGGGTGGCAACAACATGTGGAACGCCATGGAGTTCCTGAACCCTGAATTCAAGAACGATTATCCCCAGATGATCAAGGGCATACACGATGGCGGAGGCCACCTGCTCATCAGTATATGGGCCAACTTCGGTCGCGACACCAAGCAGTTTGCGCACTATAAAGAGACCAACCAGCTGATGCTACAGAACGGCAAGGTCATGTCTGCCACCTGGCCCAACAACGAGGGCGTGGGTGTGTACAGCCCCTACCAGCAGTCGGCACGCGACTACTATTGGAAGTGCCTCTACGAAGGACTCGTCAACAAGGGCGTAGATGCCTACTGGGTAGACTCCAGTGAGCCCGACCATTACCAGGGTGGCGAGGACTGGGAACAGACGAATGACTTCATCGTCCTACAGAAGGAGGATAAGGACAACGCTACCCACAATCCCCATTCGCTGGAAAGTGAGCACACCTGGCGCTCCGTACGCAATGTCTTCCCCCTGATGCATGCCAGCGGTGTGTATGAAGGTCACCGTGCACAGCACAGCAAGGAGACCGATGCCAAGCGTGTGATGATCATGACACGCTCCGGCTTCCTGGGCATGCAGCGCTACGGTGCAGGCACCTGGAGTGGTGATATCACCACCAGCTGGCAGACGCTGGCCAATCAGATTCCTGCCGCACTGAACTACTCAGCCTGCGGTATCCCCAGCTGGAACAGCGACATCGGTGGTTTCTTCGGCAGCATCGAGGATGCTGAGCTCTATGTGCGTTGGATCCAGTTCGGTGCCTTCTGCACCATCATGAGAAGCCACGGTTCGGGTACTGACCGTGCCATCTACAAGTTTGGCAAGGAGGGCGACAGCTACTACGACGCCATAGCCCGTGCCATCAATCTCCGCTATGCACTTCTGCCCTACATCTATAGCACGGCCCGTCGCGTACATGCCGACGACCAGTCCTTCCTCCGTGCCATGGGTATCGCCTATCCCGAGGACAGCAAGACGCATGCAGTGAAGGATCAGCTCATGTTCGGTCAGAACATCCTGGTGGCTCCCGTTGTACAGCAGAAGGCCGATAGCCGCAAGGTATATCTGCCTGAGATCAAGGAAGACAAGAAAGGATGCAACAACTGGTACGACCTCTGGACAGGCGAAATCCTTCAGGGCGGACAGACCATCGATCGCAAGGTGGACCTCTCCATGTTGCCTCTCTACGTGCCAGCCGGCACCATCCTGCCCTGGGGACCCAAGGTGCAGTACTCCGAGCAGAGCAACTGGGACAACCTGGAACTGCGCATCTATCCTGGAGCCGACGGCAACTTCACCCTCTACGAGGACGAGCGCGACAACTACAACTACGAGCAGGGGAAGTTCACCGAGATACCCTTCGAGTGGGATGAGGCCCGCCAGACCCTCACGATCGGCGACCGTCAGGGCAGCTTCGATGGCATGCTCCAGGAGCGTACCTTCCGCCTGGTATTGGTGGACAAAGACATGAAGATGGGGCTGGGCATCCGTCAGTCCGTTCGATTCAGCAAAGATGTCACCTACAACGGCAAGCGCATCGAGGTGAAGCTCGACAACCAGAATCCCACTGTCGACGAGGCTGCCGTAGCAACCGGCATCGTGGTCACTCCCACCAAGCTCAGCCTCTACTGCGGACAGTCACAAACACTCAGCGTGAAGGCAACCTTCAAGACCGGAAAATCTGAATTTGTGTCGCTGGAGACCACCGGCGAGAGCGAGGACAGCGAGATAGCCACCTTCAGGAATGGCATCGTGGAGGCCGGCAGCAAGGAAGGCAAGACGAATATCAACGTATGCTATACCGATGCCACAGGAAAGGAGTTCAGCCAGCAGGTAAGCGTGAACGTGAGCATCCCCACCAACCTCTACACTTGGAAGGCCTACGACTGGTACCGCAACCGAGTATCGGATCGCCTCGGCGAGTCGGACATCAAGTATAACACTAAGGACAACACTATCACCATCACCAAGACCGGTGCACAGAACATCGCCCTGCGCTTTAAGGAGAAACGCTACATGGAGCCCGGCACAAGATACTTCGTGGCCGTAGCTACCAACGTATCGAAGACCAAGACCGACTCCCAGCTTTGGCACATCAACGGCAAGTGGGTCAACATCGTCAATCCCGATGTCATCCAGACTCTTCAGGATGGTCGCATCCTCGTGGCATGGAAGATCGACGAGGTGAAAGGCTATGAGGAGACTGGAGAGACAGTATTCGGCCTGACTTCGACCGATGCCAAAGGTAAGTCCGTCATCAGCTACGTGGGCTTTGTGAAGGATATAGAGACACTTGTAAAATCACTCAACGAGGCAGTAGGCACTGCTATGCCTACTGCCTCTGTTGCACCCACTACCACCACCTACAATCTCAGTGGCATAGCCTCGTCACAACCTGTCCACGGCATCAACATCCTGCACGGACGTAAGGTGCTCGTGCAGTAACGTTATATAAATTAGATCCATGGTAGCATCATTGTAACAAACAGATTTAGGATGATATGAAGATGAAGATACGAAAGAGATGGATGGGCTATCTGCTGGGCTTTCTGCTGACATCCGGTGTGCAAGCTCAAAATATGGAGGAGGCCAAAATGGCCGTAGCCAACATGAGAGTCGGATGGAACATAGGCAATAGTATGGATTCTAATAGTGGCGATGTGGCCAATATGTGGATTGAACAATGGACAAGCCGCACTCCAACGGACTATGAAAAGGCATGGGGACAGGCACCTGCGACACGCGCACTGCTACATGCTTTCAAGGAGGCCGGATTCAATGCTGTGCGCATACCCGTGACTTGGTATCCACACTATGGTACACTGAACAATAACGGGCTGAAATGGGACATGACGAAATGGACTGGCTACACCGTCAATGCCGCTTGGATGAAACGCGTAAAGCAAGTGGTGAACTATGCCATGGAAGAGGGCATGTACTGCATCTTGAATGTTCACCATGACACTGGCAATGCCTCCACGGCATGGATCATCGCCAGCATGGAAAGCCATGACCAGTATCAGGAACGCTATACCCGTCTCTGGACAGCCATCGCCAATGAGTTCAAGGACTATGACGACCATCTACTATTTGAGGGCTACAATGAGATGACGGACAAGCATCACTCTTGGTGCTTCGCCTCTTTCGGAGCTCCGGGAAACTACAATGCAGCCGATGCAAAGGATGCCTACAATGCCGTAAATGCCTACGCCCAGGATTTCGTGACAGCCGTGCGAGCCACAGGTGGAAAGAACGCTGAGCGCAACCTCATCGTCAACACCTATGCTGCCTGCTGTGGAGCAGGAACATGGAACACACACCTGCAAGACCCCTTGAAGCAAATGGCCCTTCCTACCGACATTGTGGAAGGACATCTGATTTTCCAAGTGCATAGCTATTGGAATACCAACAACTGGGGAAGTTCGCAGAAGACGGACATCGACAAGATGCTCACCAATCTGAACACCTATCTCATCAAGAAGCACGACACGCCTGTCATCATTGGCGAATGGGGTTCGGATGCCGAAGGACTGGACTACAACGACGCCACACAGCGTCAGAAGTTGCTGGACTTTGCCACTTACTTCACCAGTCGAGCCAAGGCAAAAGGCATCACCTGCTTCTACTGGATGGGACTCTCGGACGGAGCAGACCGCGCGAACGGAACATGGACACAGCCGGAACTGCGCGACGCCATCATCAAGGGCTATTATGGCAACGAGGGCTACGTAGATGCCATGATGGACCTCACAGAAAAGCAAAAGGAAAAACAAGCCGTATTCAGCCTCACCGGACAGCGAATCACAACCCATCACAAGGGCATAGCCATCAAGAATGGTCGCAAGATCATCCAGTGAACTTTGTGACGGTATGACGTGTGACGAAGAAAACTAAACCTTTTTTCAGTGTGAAACCTACAGGGAGAAATCTGACAAACAAATACATCCGCAACCTCAATGACTTGAAGTTGCGGATGCTTATATATAATAAGGAGTTGTGATTCCTGTATTACTTGATGTACTCTGCCAGGTCGGTCAGACGCATGTCGCCCTTGCGGAGGAAGGTGTCGTGCATAGCGAAGGCTGCAGCGAGCTCGTGCTGGGTGTGACCACCCTTCTTGCTTGCGAACTTCAGGTAGTCGCGCAGCATGGGCTGATAGTCGGGATGAGCTACGGCGATGAGAGCCTCAGCCTTCTGCATGTCGCTCTTGTGACGCAGGTCGGCTACACCATACTCGGTGATAACGGCATCGATGTAGTGGTTGGTGTGGTCGATGTGGCTGGCGAAGGGCACGATGCTTGAGATGGCACCACCCTTGGTAGTAGAACCGCAGGTGAAGATAGAGAGGTATGCGTTGGCTGCGAAGTCGGCAGAACCACCGATACCGTTCATCATCTTGGTACCACAGATCTTGGTGGAGTTGACATGACCGTAGAGGTCGCACTCGATGGCGGTGTTCAAAGCGCAAACACCGATACGGGCGATAACCTCGGGGCAGTTGGAGATCTCAGAGGGACGAACCACGAGCTTGTCCTTGAAGAAGTCCATGTTGTCATAGATGTCAAGCAGACACTCGTTGGTAACGGTCAGCGAACAGGTAGAAGCGCTCAACACACGGCCCTGCTTCATCAGACCTACGGGAGCATCCTGAAGTACCTCAGTGTAGATGTTGAAGTTGGGCACCTCGGGGCACTGACCCAGCGCACCAAGTACAGCGTTTGCACCGCTGCCTACACCTGACTGCAGGTTGAGGAAGCTTGAGGGGATGAGGCCTGCCTTGAGGTTGTAGAGGAGGAAGTCTGCTACATTCTGGCCAATCTGGGTGGTGATGGGGTCAGCATCCTTGAAGGCACGAGCCTCATCAGGAATGTTGCACTCCAATACACCAAGGATACGGTCGGCATCAACCTCTACGTAGGGCTTACCGATACGGTCACTGGCCTTACAGATGTTGACGGGCTTGCGGAAGGGATGATCCTCAATCTCATACACATCGTGCATACCGATGCTCTTGGCACTGTGAAAAGCGTTGATCTCTACGAAGATACCCTTCTTGGCCAAACGGGCAACTGTGGGAGAGATACCACCGGCAGCAGTGAGGTAGATGCGAGCCTTTGAACCAACCTTCTCAATGGCACATGCCTCGAGGATGGCCCAAGTCACCTCGCCCAGGTAGCCCTGACGAATCTGAGTAGCCATGTTGGAAAGGTTGAGGTCGGAGTAGCGCAGCTCATTGTTGTTGACGTGCTTGCGGAAGTCACCGTTGGTAGTGTAGGGAGCACGGTAGTCGATAGCCTGTGCATTTGACAAAGCACCATCACAGCTCTGACCGGTGCTGGCACCCGTGAAGATGCTAATCTTGAAAGGACGACCTGCTGCATGCTCAGCCTCTGCCTTCTCTGCGATAGCTGCGGGGATACTCTTGGGAGCACCTGCGGGAGTAAAACCACTCAAACCGATGGTGTCGCCATTCTGAATCAAGGAAGCAGCTTCGGCTGCCGTAATCTTGTTGAATTCCATAATATGCTTTCTGTCTTTTTATAGTTTTCAAAAATCGAATGCAAAGTTACACATTTTTTTCAAGAACGTGCAAAGCACGGTACGAGAATTTTAGGCACTTATCACTTTTTCTACTATAATTAAGGAGATTTGGACTAATCGCGCACTTATAAGTCTTTTATAAATAAGGAGTAGAGTGCTCTGGCTTAGACCACAAAAACACAAAAAAAGAGCGACTACCTTCACAGGCAATCGCTCATAATAAAACTAAACCTTAACTATGAAAAAATCTAATGTACTGCAAAGGTAGGCATTTTTTGATTACCTGCAAATATTTACCCCATAATTAACCGTTTCTTTAACACTAATTAACGGACAGGCAACAATAAAGCGCATAAATTTGCAAAATCATTGGAAATATAGTACCTTTGCACCCAACTTTGGACACGTGCGCGCTTGCGCACACGTAAGCATACAAGACCCAAATATTAAGAGAAGATACCAAAACAATACAACATAAAGGGAGCGGGGACAAAGAATCCAGAAAAGATGAAGAAACTATTTATAGAGACATACGGATGCCAAATGAATGTGGCCGACAGCGAAGTGGTGGCTTCTGTCATGGGAATGGCAGGCTACGAACTTTGTGAAAGTCTCAACGAGGCCGACGCTGTATTTCTCAATACTTGCAGCGTGCGAGACAATGCCGAGCAGAAGATACTGAGCCGTCTGGAGTTTCTGCACAGCGAACAACGCAAGGGACACAAGATGATCCTGGGTGTGCTGGGCTGTATGGCAGAGCGCGTGAAGGAAGCACTGCTCAACGAGCACAACGTGGACATCGTATGCGGACCCGACTCATATATGTCGCTGCCCGATCTTGTAGCTCAAGCCGAACTGGGACACAAGGCTATCAACGTGGAACTCTCACTCACCGAAACCTATCGCGACGTGGTGCCACAGCGCATCTGCGGCCCTCATATCGGAGGCTTTGTGAGCATCATGCGTGGCTGCAACAACTTCTGCCACTACTGCATCGTACCCTACACTCGCGGACGTGAGCGTAGTCGCGACGTGGAGAGCATCCTGCGTGAGGTACGTGACTTGCAAAGTCGCGGATACAAGGAAGTGACCTTGCTGGGACAGAATGTGAATAGCTATAAAGCTACGAGACAGCAAGACAACGGAGCATCAAGCGAAGTGAGCTTCCCTGAGCTGCTTCGCATGGTAGCCCGTGCTGTACCTGATATGCGCGTGCGCTTCACTACCAGTCATCCCAAAGACATGAGCGACGATACGCTGCGCGTCATCGCCGAGGAACCCAATGTGTGCAAGCATATCCATCTGCCCGTACAGAGTGGTTCGGACCGCATTCTGGGCCTCATGAATCGCAAATACACACGCGAGTGGTACCTGGACAGAGTGGCTGCCATCCGTCGTATCGTACCCGACTGCGCCCTCACTACCGACATCTTCGTGGGATATTGCTCTGAGACAGAGGAAGACCATCAGCTCTCACTCTCTCTCATGCGTGAGTGTCAGTACGACAGTGCGTTTATGTTCAAGTACTCAGAGCGTCCCGGTACGTATGCAAGCAAGCATTTCCCCGACGACATTGAGGAGGAAGTGAAAATACGTCGTCTCAACGAACTCATTGCCGTACAAAACGAATTGTCGGCACAGGCCAACCAGCGCTGTATCGGGAAGGAGTACGACATCTTGATAGAGGGTGTGAGCAAGCGTTCGAAGGATCAGCTCTT
>JAZLII010000268.1:0-2764 GCA_045617275.1 Bacteroidaceae bacterium | reverse complement strand
AGCGAGTCCGTCATCTACGACACCACCACAGAGCCCGTAGTGATGCCCTATGGCAGCAGCTACCTCCCCACAGCCAACTGCACACTCTACGCCGTATATCGCAAGACCAACAGCAACTCCGTCGTCGCAGGTAGCTACGTGCTCGACTACAGCAGCGAAAGCACCTTGCAGCGTACCGGTTCGCTCAACTCCTTCACCGCCAAGACTCTCAACTACACTGCTCAGGATGGCAGCACTTGGGTCATCAAGTCAAAGCGCAGCAACGGCCTGGTGATGGAGAAGAACAAGGCTTCGAGCGTCAAGGTCCCCACCTGCCCGGCTCCCATCACCACCATCGAGGTGACCAACAGCAATGGCCGAATCATGAAATTCTCTGCCGTGGACTTCCTGGGCAACAACAACCCTGTCTATCTGGCACAGTCTGCCTCCGTACAGAAGGTGGCCACACTCGACCTCAACGGCAAGAACCAATACACGGGCTACATCTACACTACCGATGCCAACACTACCGTGACACGCGTCGTAGTGAACTATGGCAAACCTGAACCCGACCGGTGGGCCACAAATCCCGCTGTGGCAACGGGCGAGATCGTCATCACCAAGCACGGCGTATCCACCTTCTCCTTCCCCTACCCCTACATCATGCCTATGGGACTGAGAGGCGCCCTGATCAAGGCAGAGGAGGACGGTGACAGCTATATCCTGCAGGCCAACTACCGCTACAAGGGTGGCGACGTGGTACCTGCCGGAGAAGTGCTGGCCATCTGTGGCAAGGAGGGCACGTATCCCATCAGTGCTGTCATCAGCGACGAGCTTCGCTCTACCCCCGACGAGAATGACCTCCACGCCGACTATGTAGAAGAAAACGGCAAATACAAGACCGTATGGAATGAAGATACCGAGCTAGACAACTACGTATACTATTATAAGCTTGCCGTAAAGAATGGCACGCAACTCGGCTGGTACTGGGGAAGTGACGAGGGAGCCCCCTTCTACTCCACTCGCACCGACCGCGCTTACCTCGTACTGCCTCGACAGGTGGCCAACAACGTGAAGAGTATGCGCATGTTTGATGACGAGGAGGAGCCCAGCAACGCAGAGGCCACTGCCATTGAGCAGATAGAATCCTTGCAGTCCGGCAAGGCTTACGACCTCAACGGCCACCAGCTACAGGAGAATCCTCAAAAGGGTATCTACATCAAGAACGGAAAGAAATACATCCAAAAGTAAAAGCACAGCACAACATGTACAAAACGACAAACAAGAAAAGGTACGAGACTCCCTCCCTGATCATCGCAGAAGTGGAATGCGCAAGCCTAATGGCTCAGTCCCAGACAGAAATGCCGGAAGGCGTGGTCGGAGGAAATGCCAACAACGAGACACTACCACCAGAAGAAAATGGTGACGGCCTCGTCAAGGGCATGAGCCTCTGGGACGAAGGTTGGTAAGCACCTCTCGAGAGCCCTCACCAGGCATGCCATAAGGATGCAAAACGTCTCTAAAGCGTCTGAGCATCTTCACTCAAATACTTGGATTCCCTACACCATCCCAGGGGTGGTGCAGGGATTTTTATACCCATTAGTCAAACTTTCCGGGCATTTTCTTTACGCCATTCAGAATAAATGACTATATTTGCAAATGAAGACCATCAGGTATTCACATGAAGTATTTATTAACCCCAACTTTCAATAATCTTAAATCAAACGAAAAACTATGGCTTACAAAGTAGAACAAATCGAAGGCATCGGCGAAGTATATGGTGAGAAGCTGAATGCCGCAGGTATCAAGACCACAGAGGAACTGCTCGCTAAGTGCGCTACCCCCAAGGGTCGCAAGGAGATGGAAGAGACTACCGGCATCAGCGGCAAGCTCATCCTGAAGTGGGCTAACCATGCCGACCTCATGCGTATCAACGGCATTGCTGGCCAGTTCGCCGAACTGCTGGAGGCTGCCGGTGTAGACACCGTAAAGGAGCTGAAGCATCGCGTACCTGCCAATCTCCAGGCAAAGCTCGAGGAGGTAAACGCTGAGAAGAACCTCTGCAACCGCGTACCCGCAGTGAGCGAGGTAGAGCGCATGATCGAGCAGGCCAAGGAGCTCGAGGCCGTGATGACGTACTAAGCTAGATTGTCACGATTGTCAATTGTCATTAGGTCATTAAGACATTAGCGACTGGCAACACCCCTCTCACAGCTTTACACGTTCACGTGTGTAACCGGAGGTTTGTGACATCTGCGACAAAACGTAAATAGGGCAATGGATTAGTTCCATTGCCCTTTCACTTTATACTTCCCTCAAAACTTAGAAAGTACAAAACAAAGGATGTATGCCTTGGCGTATGGTCGAACTTGACCAGAAGAGGGAACGGACTATCGCTTGATGACCTTCTTGCCACCTACCACGTAGACACCAGCGGGAAGACCCTGCAAGCTGGAAGTGGAGCGAACCTGAGTGCCGCCGAGACTGTAGACGCTACCGCCACCGGCATGGGCCTTGACAGCCTGTACGCCATCGGTGAAGTTGGCCTTATAGACCACATCGTGGGCTGGCATGGTGGTGTAGGTCTCACCTTCCCAACCGTGGAAGATGATGTCGGCATCGCTCGGCTGCCAGGTGTACTCGGGCATGGGACTGCCATAGGGCAGCTCTTCTTCGTAGAGGAGTTCGTCACCAAAATAGTAGCTCACCTTGTAGCTATTGAGTGTATAGACTGCCTCGTAGGTGACATCGCGTGCTGGCACGACGATGTCCACTTCAGGCGACC
>JAZLII010000267.1:0-2981 GCA_045617275.1 Bacteroidaceae bacterium | reverse complement strand
CGAATACCGCCTCACCGACGGCATAGACCTCCTGAAGAGAGCGGGAATAGAAGTGATCTACCAACCATTGGAACAATAAGTAAGTTATATTAAAAAATCATCGCTAACTTATGAATTCTCCCAAAAACAGACATAGATTTACGCCTCTGCTCATGTCGCTGAGCATGATAGTCGGCGTATTCCTCGGGTTGTTCTACTCGGCTCATTTCAGCCGTAGCAATCTGAGCATCATCAACGGTGGCACCAATAAGCTGGGCAACCTCCTTGAAGTCATCAATCAGTGCTACGTAGATGAGGTCAACATGGACTCCCTCGTGGAAAACAGCATCCCGCTCATCCTGAAGGAACTCGACCCACACAGTAGCTATATCGCCGCCAGCGACGTGCAGGATGCCGAGGATCAGTTGAGCAGTTCATTCAGCGGTATCGGAGTAAGCTTCACCATGCAGAAGGATACGGTCAACGTGATGCAAGTCATCAAGGGTGGACCCGCAGAGAAGGTTGGCCTGCTCCCCGGTGACCGTATCATCACAGCCAACAAGGACACCCTGATAGGCATGCCCAATACGGAGGTCATGAAGCACCTCAAGGGTGAAAAGGGCTCGAAAGTGAGACTGGGCATCAAGCGTCGCAAGTCTCCCGAGCTCATCTACTACGACGTCATCAGAGGCGACATCCCTATCAAGAGCGTGGATGTGGCATATATGCTCAACAAAAACACGGGCTACGTACACGTGACATCATTTAGCGAAAAGACTTACGAGGAATTTATCGTAGCCTTGGTAGAACTGGGCGTGAAGGGCATGGAAAACCTTGTCATAGACCTTAGAGGAAACCATGGCGGATACATGCAAGTAGCCATACAGATGGCAGAGGAATTCCTCAAGCGCAACAAGCTCATCGTCTATACAGAAGGTGTACACTCCAAGCGTGAGGACTACTACAGCCGTGGACGAGGATCGTTCCAGACACTGCCTCTGGTGGTTCTTGTGGACGATGCTTCTGCCTCTGCAAGCGAGATCTTTGCCGGTGCTATGCAGGACAACGACAGAGCCGTCATCATCGGACGCCGAACCTTCGGAAAGGGTCTCGTACAGCAACCTCTAAGTTTCAAGGACAGATCGCAGGTACGCCTTACCATAGCTCGCTACTACACTCCATCCGGACGATGCATCCAGAAGCCTTACGTCGGCGGACATGACGAAGACTACGAACTCGAACTCCTGTCTCGCTACGAGAGAGGCGAATACTTCAGCGAGGACAGCATCAAGAACACAGGTCCAGCCTATCACACCACACTGGGACGACTGGTATATGGCGGTGGTGGCATACGCCCCGACATCTTCGTACCGGAAGATACCACGAGCATCACAAGCTACTACAGAGAAGCCGTCGTGGAGGGCTATGTGCGCGAGTTCTGTTTCGACTACACAGACGACAACCGTGAAGAACTTCTCAAGCAAGGTTCGGTGGAAGAGCTGGAGGAATACCTGAAGAAGCAGAGACTTTTGGAGAAGTTTGCTGCACACGCTGACAAGAACGGCTTGCAACGTCGCAACCTGATGCTTCAGCAGAGTCGCAAGCTCTTCGAGCGTGCCATCTTCGGCAACATCATCTACAACCTGCATTCTACTGAAGAATATCAAGAGTATCTCAACGAGGACGACAGAACCGTCAAGAAGGCTCTCCAAGTCATAGAAGCAGGCCTGACCTTCCCCAAGGCTGGGGAGCGCTTCGTGCTCCCTTCTGAGGTAGATCAAAACGCGAAGAAGAAATAAGATGGAGATGTGCACCCAAGCATAACAAAGAAAAGAGTAAGGCTTCTACCTTACTCTTTTTTTATGCTGTTTTCTATAAAATAACGCTTTCAGTAAAGTCAAGGTCATTGTACACCAAATGAAGCAATCACAATGCAACAGGGGCAGAACGGGATAATGAGCAGAGAGCCTATCCTCTCCTACTCCTCATCATGGCCCTCACGGAGTATCAGCGTCGTGGCTCCGATGGTGATGATGTCGCCCTCATGGATGGGCATACGGTCCTGATCGCGCAGGATGGTGTTCATGTAGAAGGTACCGGTGTTGCTGGGAGCATCACGAAGGATATACTGCAGTTCGCCTCGCTTGTTGCGCTGTACACGGATGATGCAGTGCTTGGTATCTACGCTGGGATCCACGGTCTCAATGGGCGTATTGATGCTCGTACCCTGCACCTTGCGTCCTATCACATTGTCGCCCATGCGCAGAGGGATGACCTGCTTGTAGTGGAAACAGTTCTCCACTACTACGATACTGCCCTGTGCCTGCTGATTCTCATCCTCGTCGAGTACTTCCTCCTTGCGTGTGGCCTTGAGCTTGCTGACTCCCATACGGATGGCAAACTGCTTATGGCACTCCTCGCACTCGAAGACGAGTTGCTGACCCTCGACGTACTGTGTCTCGTCGAAGGTGATATAATGGTCACATTTGGGACAACGTACGCGTTTCATCAGATCTTCATCACCCAGGTAGAACCCAGTTCCTTATCAATGTTGTGTAGATAGCTATTTACATTGTATGCCTCTGCCTGGGTAGCAAAACCGTCTATCACCACGCGAAGCATCTTACCATTGTCGAAGATGATGGCATGCACGTCTTTCTCTTCCAGACGACGCACGAAAGCCTTGGCATTCTTAAGACTCACCTGACTTGCCAACACGATACTATAAGAACCTCTCAACTGACTGATAACCTGACTATTGTCACCAGTCTGCTGTACTGTCTCTTCAATAGTCTTATTTGCCTCTTCCACAGGCTTAACCTCTGCCACGGGAGCCACCTCAACAGGCGCTTCTATAGCCGTACTGTCCTGTACTACAGGCATCACTTTGGTCTGCTCAGACTCCTTTGCCACAACCTTCTTCTCGCCCTTAACGGCAGGCTTTGCAGTATGCAAGAGTACGTTGGTCGTAGCCTCGTTGACACCCTGTGCAGCTTCATGGT
>JAZLII010000266.1:0-6745 GCA_045617275.1 Bacteroidaceae bacterium | reverse complement strand
GGCGGCTTCGGCGGCGGTATGGGTGGCTTCGGTGGAGGCGGCGGCTTCGGCGGAGGCGGTGGCTTCGGTGGCGGTGGTGGCCGTTTCTAAGCCATCAGACATCCCCTTCGAGCGCATTTCGCAAAACTCGAATACATCAATTTTCTCATAAAACGAAGAGTGACTCGCCATCGTGGCGGGTCACTCTTTTTGTTATGTCAAGGTTGGGGATATAATTTTAAATCTACATGGACTCGCATGCTGTCGCAGGGAATGTGCAGGACCCACCTTAAGCAGGTCGGGCATAGCTTTGAGTTGTCTCGCGTCACTGCAGTGTCTGGGCAAAATCGAGGCTGATGTAGTTGTCGCGGCTCTGGCAGACTTGTGCGGCAAAACTGCAACCAGTGGTGAGCAGGCGTTGCCATGCAGACTCGCTGAGCGTGGCGAGCTGGTCGCGTGTGATGCCGTCTCGCAGGAGGGCATAGAGGAAGCCCGCATTGAAGCTGTCTCCTGCCCCTACGGTACTCACCGTCTCTACGGGTGCCACCTCGAAGTCGATATGACAAGTCGGGGTGTACACGCTGATGAGGCCGGGGCCGCTGGTGTAGATGAAGATGGGGCAGTACTGACGTATGTACTGCTCGTATATCTGAGCCGCATCGCGCTGGTTGTACATCACCTCAAAGTCATCGGCAGAACCACGTACGATGGTACTTAGGTGCAGGTTGTCGAGCAAGGTGGGAGCCAACGTGTCCAGTTCGTGCTGGTGGGAGCGAC
The DNA here is from genome assembly GCA_045617275.1 of Bacteroidaceae bacterium. Classification (GTDB taxonomy): domain Bacteria; phylum Bacteroidota; class Bacteroidia; order Bacteroidales; family Bacteroidaceae; genus Physcousia. Next base: position 5,989 of record JAZLII010000266.1, on the reverse strand, counting down.
GGATGTTGAGGTCGTAGTACACGATGGCCTCTGCCTCTTGGGCAGCCTGGAGCATGCGTCGTACTTGCGAGTGGGTGTCCTGACAGATGGCGTAGTACGATCCGTAGAGCATCACGTCGTCTTTCCCGAAGGCCGGGATGGGAGCATCTTCCGACACGTTGGGCTTCTCCTTGTAGAAGATATAGTTGGCATCGCACTGCTCATTGAGAAATGCCAGGGAGATGGAACTGCGTTCTCCGGGCCTCATCTCGAAGTAGTCGGTGCTGACTCCGTTGTCGCGTAGGAAGTCCACTGTCTGCTGTCCTACGACGTCGCCTCCCGTATACCCTACGAAGATGCTGGGCACGTGGGCACGTCCCAGAGAGATGATACTGTTGAAGCAACTGCCTCCGGGAACGGCTGCCTCTGGTTGCTGATGACGGAAGAGAATGTCCATGACGGTTTCTCCAATACCTATGACTTTGCGCATATTTCTCTTGTTTTGAGCGCAAAACTACAACAATTATTCCACATAGACCCTATGTTCGCCCATTTTTTGCTAACTTTGCAGAAAATTTGGACTTTGAATATATGAAGACATTCCAGGAACTGGGACTATCAGAGGAGTTGTTGAAGGCTATTGATGAAGCCGGCTATGTACATCCCATGCCTGTGCAAGAGGCAGTGATACCTTTCTTGCTAAGTGAAAACAAAGACGTCGTTGCCCTGGCGCAGACCGGAACGGGCAAGACTGCAGCCTATGGTCTGCCTGTACTTCAGTTGCTGAGCGACACACTGGCTACGGAGGAGTCACATCTGCCCAAGGCGGTCATCTTGGCTCCCACTCGTGAGCTCTGTCTGCAGATAGCCGACGATCTCGAGGGCTTTGGCAAGTATATGCCCGCATTGCGCCTTTTGGCAGTGTATGGCGGTGCCAATATCGAACCGCAGATCCGTGCCCTTCGTCACGGTGTGGATGTGATCGTGGCCACTCCCGGCCGACTCATCGATCTTATGAACCGAGGCGCAGCCGACTTGAGCGATGTACGCTATGTGGTGCTCGATGAGGCCGACGAGATGCTCTCTATGGGATTCCAGGAGGATATGGACACCATCCTCGAGGGTGTGCCCGACGATCATCGTACACTGCTTTTCAGCGCCACCATGAGCAAGGAGATAGAGCGTATCGCTCAAAACTATCTCCACGATGCCGAGCAGATACAGGTGGGAAGCCGCAACGAGGGTGCAGAGAATGTCAATCACATCTACTACATGGTACATGCCAAGGACAAGTACCTGGCCTTGAAGCGTGTGGTGGACTATTTCCCCAAGATATATGCCATCATCTTCTGTCGTACGCGCATAGAGACACAGGAGGTGGCCGACAACCTCATTCGCGACGGTTACAATGCCGATGCGCTCCATGGTGAACTCTCTCAGCAGCAGCGCGACTTGACCATGCAGAAGTTTCGTCAGCATCGCACGCAGCTTCTTGTGGCAACCGACGTAGCTGCTCGTGGACTGGATGTCGATGACCTCTCGCACGTCATCAACTATGGTATGCCCGACGATACGGAGAACTACACTCACCGAAGCGGCCGTACCGGTCGTGCCGGCAAGAAAGGTACGAGCATCTGTATCGTGCATGTGCGTGAGAAGGGTAAGATACGCTTGGTAGAGAAGACCATTCAGAAGGAGTTTGTCAAGGGCACCTTGCCCAGTGGCAAGGATATCTGTGCCAAGCAGCTCTATCGTGTCATCGACGACATCGAGCACGAGGAGGTGGACGAAGAGGAGATTCAGGATTTCCTCCCGGAGGTAAATCGCCGTTGGGAATGGCTCGACAAGGAAGATCTCATCAAGCGTGTCCTGAGCCGTGAGTTTGGCCGTTTCCTTCAGTACTATGCCAATGCTCCCGAGATAGAGGAGGTGGCAGACAGCCGTTCGGCAAGTACCGATGGTAAGAGTCGTCGCAAGAAGGGCGATCGTACCGCCGAGGAAGGCTTCACCCGTATCTTCGTCACTGTGGGTAAGACGGATGGCTATTTTGCCAAGGAGATCATCCGACTGGTCAATACCAATGTGAAGGGCAAGGTGGAGATAGGACGTATCGACCTTGTCAAGAACTTCTCCTTCATCGAGGTGCCCGAGGAGGATGCCGACCGTGTCATCAAGGGCCTGAAAGGCCTGAAGGTCAAGGGGCGTGTCATCGATGCCGAAGTGGCGAGTCCCGAGGGTGGCAAGAGTGCTGGTAAGTCGGGAGAGACCAAGAGGTCAAAAAGATCAGATAGAGGCGATAGGGCAGAACAGTCCGGTAAAGACCGCGAAGAACGTAAGCCCAGAAATCGTGCCGAGCGTCGTGCTGCAGAGCATAGTCAGCAGGGCGATAAGCGCAAGAAGCGTGATGCGCTGCGTGGAGAGCAGACTGAGCGTCGCAAGAAGCCCAGTCGCGAAGAGCGTGGCTATACCGAACCGCGTGGCAGGAAGTTTGCCAAGGAGGACTGGATGAAGTTCCTCAATCCCGATGGCAAGGCCAAGACCAAGGATTTCCGTGGTGAGGAGCCCGACTTCAGCGAGGAAGGCTGGGCCCGTCGCTATCCGAAAAAGAAGTGAAGGTGACGGATCGCTTCACTACGAAAGCGAACCCTCGCCCCCTCGAAGTATGTATCCTTGAAAAATCAAAATCAATCAATACAAACCATGATCAAGAAACTTTTACTAAGTGCTTTTTGCACCATGCTGTTCACCGCTTCGGTTAAGGCCGATGAGGGTATGTGGATGCTGAGCAAGATCGACGCCAAGACGGCGAAGGTAATGAAGGATCTGGGCCTTCAGCTCACTCCCCAGCAGTTGTATGACCCCAACCAGGCCGGTAGCCTGAAGGATGCCGTAGTGGACTTCGGCGACTTCTGCTCGGGTGTTGTCGTGAGCCCCAACGGCCTCGTGTTTACCAATCACCATTGTGGCTTCGGTAGCATACAGTCGTTGAGTAGTACCGAGCACGACTACTTGAAGGACGGTTTTGTGGCTCATTCTTTTGCAGAGGAATTGCCCGCCGAGGGACTCTACGTCAATTTCCTGCAGCGTACCGATGACGTGACTGCTCGTTTCGGTGATGCCATCCGTAAGAATGACAAGCGTGCCATCGACTCCATCGGCCGGGTCATCCAGAAGGAGTATCAGGAGAAGGATCCCTCGCTGATGTATCGTCTCCAGCCTTTCTATGGTGGCAATGCCTACTATATCAGTTCGTACAAGGTGTACAAGGATGTGCGTCTTGTCTTCACTCCCACCCAGACTTTGGGTAAGTTTGGTGGCGACACCGACAACTGGATGTGGCCTCGCCAGACCTGTGACTTCAGCGTCTTCCGCATCTATGCTGACAAGGATGGCAATCCTGCCGACTATAGCAAGGACAATGTGCCTTTCCACCCCAAGCGCTATGCCAAGGTAAGCGTCGACGGCTATCAGCAGGGCGACTACTGCATGACCATCGGTTATCCAGGCAGCACCAGTCGCTATCTCTCCAGCATGGGTATCCAGCAGCGCATGGAGGAGCAGAATGAGCCTCGCATCGAGGTGCGTGGCCTCAAGCAGGATGTATGGACCAAGTGGATGCGTGCAGAGCGTTCCATCGGCATCAAGTATGCCAGCAAGTTTGCCAGCTCCAGCAACTATTGGAAGAACAGCATCGGTATGAACAAGGCCCTCAAGGATCTGAAGGTCATTCGCGACAAGCGCAACCTCGAGAAGCAGGTGACCAAGTGGTACAAGAAGGATGCCCATCTCAATGAGCGCTTCTCTGCCATGTTCCCCACCTTGAAGAAGAGCTATGCCAACATGAAGGATCTCACCCGCACTTCTACCTACTTCAATGAGACCTTCAACGGTATCGAACTCACTCGTTTTGCCACTGCTGCTATGGATCTCGCCTATATGAACTCGCCCAGAGAGGAGGAGGCACTCCGTGAGTTCCTGAAGGACTACGATGCACGTGTCGACGAGGAGGCTGCAGCCGTTTTGCTTGAGAACTATGCCAAGCGTGTGGACAAGAAGTTCCATCCCGACTTCATCAAGACGGTGAAGCTTCAGTACAAGGGCAACTACAAGGCCTACGTACACGACCTTTTCTCTAAGTCTGTCGTCAGCGCAGGTACTCCCGGCAGTGCCAACTGTACGGATGCTATCGTGGCAGCTGTGAAGAAGTTGGGCAAGGATATCGAGAAAGATCCCGCTTATGGTTTCTACACCGAGGTATTCCAGGCACAGAAGGTGCTTCGCGAGAGCATGAACCAAGAGTATCGCAACAACATCTCTTGGAATGAGCAGCTCCTCACTCAGGCCATCCTGGAGATGGACATGGACCAGCCCCACTACAGCGATGCCAACTTCTCTATGCGTCTGAGCTTCGGTAGCATCATGGACTATACGGCCAACGGTACTCACTTCGACTACTACACCAATGCACAGAGCCTCTTGAAGAAGGTAGATGAGGGCAAGGACAATCCTGACTACGAGATGGAGGAGAACATCGTAAGCCTCTTGCGCAAGGGCGACTTCGGCCGCTATGCCGACAAGCAGACGGGCGATATGCAACTCTGCTTCCTTTCCAACAATGACATCACCGGTGGCAACTCCGGTTCGCCCATGTTCAATGGCAAGGGTGAACTCATCGGTCTGGCCTTTGATGGTAACTGGGAAGCCATGTCTGGCGACATCCTCTTCAATCCTTCCATGCAGCGTTGCATCGGTGTCGACATCCGCTTTGTGCTCTATCTCATCGACAAGTGGGGCCATGCCGGCAACCTTATCAAGGAGCTCGGTCTGTAAGATTATTTGGGGACGTGCTCCCCGCACACTTGTATAGCAAAGGAGTGGCCACTTGGTGGTCGCTCCTTTTTGCTTCCTACCATCCCTTCGTTCGCTCCTTTTTTGTTTCCTTATGTCCCTTCGCCCGTTCCTTTTTTAGTAAAATTGTTATGTAAAGATAATTTGCAAGTTTGTAGGCTTTTTCGTAACTTTGCATGCTTGCAATGAGTGCCTGTCGGCTTGCAGTGATGTAAGTTGCAGACAATCAAAAACAATCCTGGAAAACATATACCTTACATATAATCTTTTTAAACTATCAATTTACTAACTCATCAACAAAAAAATGAAAAAGCAACTACTTTTGTTGGTAGGACTGTTGTGGACTTTGGTGGGTATGGCTCAGTGGACTAAGCCTATGCCTGTACGTGCCACACTGACTGCCGAAGAGACGTTGTACCTCTTCAACGAGGACTATGAGGGCTTCCTCATAGGTGCCAATGACTGGGGTACGCGTGCGAGCCTGAGCCGTACGGCTGGCTATCAGGTGAAGATGGTGAAGTACGAGCACGATGGTGCCTGGGATGGGCAGAGCTACGTGCTGACCGACTTTGCTGAGTCTAAGGGCGAGTGGAGATTTATGGATCTTCAGGGCATCGATGGCACCTGGATCGACCGTGAGATGGACAACACGAAGAACTTCCGCGTGCTGACTCTCCTTCCTCAGGGCGACAATGTCTATGAGATCGGCTTGAGCGATGGCAACAAGGACTTCCCCGAAGGCCCCGGTTTCACTCCCGTACCCTGCGACGAGTACTATCCCGGTGCCCGCTTCGTGGCCAGCCCCAAGATGAAGAACAACAAGCTCTACTGGGTATTCCCCGGTGATGGTGCTGCGGATGGCAACACCGATCTCTATGGTACGATGGACGAGGTTTGCAAGCGCTGGTGCTTCGTCACTCCCGCCGACTATGAGGCTTATCTCGTGGCTGCAGAGCAGTATCGTGCTGCCATGAGCCTGGGCAAGAGCATCGACGAGGCTAAGGCACAGTTCCCTGGTGTGGACATCTCTGCGGTGACCGCCGTCTATGGCAACACCAAGAGTACGGCTGCCCAACTGCAAGCTGCCGAGGCCAAGCTTCGCGAGATATTGGCTGCTTCGGCAACGCCAGAGAATGGTGTCAACATGACCAACTGTATCGTC
>JAZLII010000265.1:0-8579 GCA_045617275.1 Bacteroidaceae bacterium | reverse complement strand
TTCAACGACCTGCAGCACACCATCACAGGATGGCCCGGAGGCAAGCCCAACGCCGACGACACCTACCGCCCCGAGCGCGCCACTCCCTTCCCCAAGCGTGTGCTCATCTTCTCGCCCCACCCCGACGACGACGTCATCTCCATGGGTGGTACACTGCAACGGCTTGTGACTCAGGGACACGACGTACACGTAGCCTACGAGACAAGTGGCAACATCGCCGTAAGCAATGAGGAGATGTACCGCTTCCTGCACTTCATAGCGGGGTTCAACAAGCGGTTTGAGAACTGTGGTAGCGAGGCGTCCAAGCAACTTGTGAATCGCCTCTTCGACGAGATAAAGGACCACAAGGACCATGAGAAGAACTCTCCCGAGGCCCTGGCCATCAAGGCGCTGATACGCCGTGGAGAGGCTCGCATAGCCTGTCTCTACAACGGACTGTCCTACGATCACATACACTTCCTCAGCCTGCCTTTCTACGAGACGGGCGAGATAGAGAAGCATCCACTCTCGGAGGCTGATATCGACATCGTACGCCATCTCTTGCAGGAAATGAAGCCTCACCAGATCTTCATAGCCGGCGACCTGGCCGATCCTCACGGCACACACCGTGTATGCACCGATGCTGTACTGGCAGCACTCGATCTCGAGAAGGAGGCTGGTGCCACCTGGCTGGAGGACTGTCGCATATGGATGTACCGTGGTGCCTGGACGGAATGGGCCATCGATGACATCGAGATGGTGGTGCCCATCAGCCCGGAGGAACTTCGCATGAAGCGCAACGCCATCCTCAAGCACCAGTCGCAGACGGAGTCGGCCCCCTTCCTGGGCAACGACGAACGACTCTTCTGGCAACGTGCAGAAGACCGCAACCACGCCACAGCCAACCTCTATCGCGACCTCGGCCTTGCTGCCTATGAGGCGATGGAAGCTTTTGTGGAGTACAAGATTAGTTGAGCGTTGAACGTTGAGAGATAAGCGTTAAACGTTGAGAGATGAGCGTTAAACGTTAAGTACTTAGGTATAAGTATAGTGATGCTTAATTAACCAAAAAACAACAAAAATCAACAACTATATTCGCTTTCAGGAGTTTTTCTGTACTTCTACGTAATATTATTTTTGTTGATTTTTGTTGATTTTTGGTAAAAGATAAAACTTGCCGACTTCTACAACTTCACCTTCTTCTTCACCACCTTCGACTCGTTCTGAATGCGGTCAAGCGCAGTGACGACATAGGTGTACTGCGTCTGGCCGTCAACGTAGGGCAAGGGGAGGAACGTGTTGGTGGTGATGGTGAGGATGTGGGCGGGATTGCTGATATCCACCTTCTCGCCCTTGGCAAAGCGATACACCACATATCGCATGGCCTTGTCCATCTCCTTCTTGGCCTTGGGAGCCGTCCAGAAGAGTACCAAGCCTGTATCGGTCCACACGGGCTTCACAGCCTTCACCTTGCCGGGAGCCTTCTTGTCGAGCCAGGGCATCAGGGGCTGGAGAGCGGGATACTGATGATACTGCTGGCGAAGCACGGTGGTATAGTTCTCAGGATTGTCCACGCAAGCCTTGGCATACCACTGGCAAGAACCTTGTGCGTAGGCACGCTGGAGGTCATATTTCTGATAGACCTGATGCCAACCGTTGCCACGCAAGTCCTTATACTTCACGGTGCGCTCCACGTCCTGACCGATCACCAAGGGGCGACCTGTGGCATGGGTTCCCCACCACTTCACGAGTTCCTCGTAGTCAGCAACCTTATTGCCAAGTTCCCAGTACACCTGAGGGATATTGAGGTCTATCCAGCCCTCACGCACCCAGAGGAGCACGTCGGCATAGAGGTCATCATAGTTCTGCGTGCCACTGGTAGCCGAGCCATTGGGATCGCTCTTCTGATTGCGATAGATACCGAAGGGGGATACACTGAACTTCACCCAGGGTTTGCAGGCATGGATGCTCTGATTCATCTCACGGATGAAGAGATTGACATTGTGACGACGCCAGTCACCACGCTCCATATTGCCACCATACAGGGCATAGCTGCCATCGTCGGGGATGGGCAGACCAGCCACTGGATAGGGATAGAAATAGTCATCGATATGCAGACCGTCCACATCGTAGCGATTGACAATGTCGCAAGTCACCTGGCAGATGTACTGTCGATTCTCGGGGATACCGGGGTCGAAGAGCATCAGGCCGTCGTACATAAAGAAGCGGTCGGGATGCTGCTGATAGTAGGCACTGGTCTGCTGAGGAGTACCCTTGGTCTTGGCACGATAGGGATTGATCCAGGCGTGCAGTTCCATGCCACGCTGGTGGCACTGCTCTATCATCCACTGCAGGGGGTCCCAATAAGGCTGGGGAGCACGTCCCTGCTGACCGGTGAGATAGCGGCTCCAAGGCTCGAGGTTGCTCGCATAGAGAGCATCGCCTTCAGGGCGCACCTGGAAGAAGATGGCATTGATACCGGTCTTCTGCAACTCATCGAGCTGATAGCTCAACGTCTGCTGCATGCGGTCACGGCCGATACCATTGAACTGGTTGTTGACACACTGAATCCAAGCCCCGCGAAACTCGCGCTTCGGCTGGGCCATCACACCCAAAGATGTTGCTAAAAGCAACAAGAAAAGAATTTTCTTCATGAATATTGCTGTGGTTTGTCTACAAAGGTAGCGAAAAAAAAGCAGAAAGTCCTATTATCTCACTATATTTTTGTAATTTTGCCAGAAATACACTGCATGATGGAGAATAGCATACATATAAAAGGAGCAAGGGTAAACAACCTGAAGAACATCGAGGTGGAGATACCTCGCAACAAACTGGTTGTCATCACAGGTGTGAGCGGAAGCGGCAAGTCGAGTCTGGCCTTCGACACACTCTATGCCGAGGGACAGCGACGATACGTGGAGAGCCTCAGCAGCTATGCACGCCAGTTTCTGGGTCGCATGAGCAAGCCCGAATGCGATTTCATCAAAGGCATACCGCCCGCTATTGCCATCGAGCAGAAAGTGACCAGCCGCAATCCACGAAGCACAGTGGGTACCTCGACGGAGATATACGAGTACCTGCGCCTGCTCTTTGCCCGCATAGGCCGCACCTTCTCTCCCATCAGCGGTACTGAGGTGAAGAAGCACACCACGGAGGACGTGGTACAGTGCATGCTGAGCCATCAGGAAGGTGAGCGCTTCATGGTGCTGTGCCCCCTGACCATACCTGAGGGAAGAAGCATGAAGGAGCAACTGATGATGGACCTCCAGAATGGTTTCACTCGCGTGCTGGTCAACGGGGAGGTACTCCACATGGAAGACTACAAGCCCAAGATGGATGACCACGTGATGCTGGTCATCGACCGCATGAGCGTCAACGATAGCAAGGACAACATATCCCGCCTGGTAGACTCTGCAGAGACTGCCTTCTACGAAGGGGGTGGCGAGATGCTCCTGCGCTGGATGGCCACGGGGGAGGACAATCTGTTCAGCATACGTTTTGAGGCTGACGGCATGACGTTTGAAGAACCCTCGGACAATCTCTTTGCCTTCAACTCTCCCGCCGGAGCCTGCCCCGAATGCGAAGGGTTCGGCAAGATCATGGGTATCGACGAGCATCAGGTGATCCCCAATTCTGCCTTGTCGGTCTACGACGGTGCCGTAGTGTGCTGGAGAGGCGAGAAGATGGCAGAGTGGAAGAACTGGTTCATCCGCTTCAACAGCGAGCGTGGCTTCCCCATCTTCAAGCCCTACTTCCAACTGACTCAGTCGGAGAAGGACTGGCTCTGGCACGGTGTGCCCGACTGTGGCCCCTCGTCCAGCTCTCCCGAGGGAGAGAGCATCGCAAGCGAGAAAGGTCAAGGAAAGGGAACGCAGGGAAAATGGAAAAGCGAAAAACTGGGTGGGCAGACCATAAACGTACCAGCAGACTGGAAAATCCTGCCCGAGGAGCGAGAGTGGGGTCTGATGAGCATCGATGCTTTCTTCGACTTCCTTAAGGCCGGACAATATAAGATACAAAACCGTGTGATGCTGGCACGCTATCGTGGCAAGACCACCTGTCCTAAGTGCCACGGTACACGTCTGCGCCCCGAGGCCAACTATGTGAAGGTGGCAGGTAAGAGCATCACCCAACTGGTGGACCTTCCCGTGAGTGAACTGAAGGGGTGGTTTGACCAACTCACACTCACAGAGCATGAGCAGCAGGTGGCCAAGCGCATACTGGTGGAGATAAAGAGTCGCCTGCAGTTCCTCGAGGACGTAGGCTTGAGCTATCTCACCCTCAACCGTCTGTCCAACTCGCTCTCCGGCGGTGAGAGCCAACGCATCAACCTGGCGACATCACTGGGCAGCAGTCTGGTGGGCAGTCTCTACATACTGGACGAGCCCAGCATCGGTCTGCACAGTCGCGACACTGACCGTCTCATCAAGGTATTGCGCCAACTGCGCGACCTGGGCAACACGGTGGTGGTGGTAGAGCACGACGAGGAGATCATCCGATCTGCCGACTATATCATCGACATCGGCCCCGATGCTGGACGTCTCGGCGGAGAAGTGGTATGGTGCGGAGCTGCTGCAGATGCACAATCCGTGGCAACGAACGATGGCAAAGAGTCGGGTTCACATACCATTGACTTCCTTCTCGGCAAAGAGAAGATAGAGAAGGAAGGCCCTTGCCGCCCTTGGAATCACTCCATATGGATAAAGGGAGCACGCGCCAACAACCTCAAGGGCATCGACGTACAGATACCGCTCAATGTGATGACAGTGGTGACCGGCGTGTCGGGCTCTGGCAAGTCGAGTCTCGTGAGGGACATCTTCTACAACGCCATGAAGCGCTTACTCGACCAGCCGGCAGACCGTCCTGGCGAGTTCCTAAAACTGGAGGGGGACGTGGACCAGGTGAAGGCGATCGAGTTTATCGACCAGAACCCCATCGGAAAGAGTACACGCTCCAATCCCGTCACCTACGTGAAGGCCTGGGACGAAATACGCAAGCTCTTTGCCTCTCTGCCTCTGGCACAGCAGATGGGCTACACGCCAGGCTTCTTCAGCTTCAACACCGAAGGCGGACGTTGCGAGGAATGTAAGGGTGATGGTACCATCACCGTGGAGATGCAGTTTATGGCCGACCTCGTACTGCAGTGCGAGAGTTGCCACGGCAAGCGCTTCAAGTCAGACCTACTCGAGGTGCAATACCACGGGCAGAACGTCAACGATGTGCTCAACATGACCATCAACCAGGCCATAGAGTTCTTCACGGAGCACAAAGCCAAGAAGGTGGTGGAAAAACTAAAGCCTCTACAAGATGTGGGCTTGGGCTATATCCGACTAGGACAAAGCAGCTCGACGCTCTCTGGAGGTGAGAATCAGCGCGTGAAGCTGGCCTACTACTTAGGCATGGAGAAGCACGAGCCGACCCTGTTCATCTTCGACGAACCTACCACCGGTCTGCACTTCCATGACATCAAGAAACTCCTCAACGCCTTTGACGCCCTCATACAGCGTGGTCACTCCCTGCTCATCATCGAGCACAACATGGATGTCATCAAGTGTGCCGACCATGTCATAGATCTCGGCCCGGAAGGTGGAGATGAAGGTGGCAATCTGCTGTGCACGGGCACGCCAGAGGAGGTAGCGAAATGCGAAAAGAGCTACACTGGTAGGTTCCTAAAAGATAAACTGAAGACTCCCTAACCCCTTTAGGGGGAACTATTTAAGGGGAAGGCTGCATAAAGCTGTAACCTGACCTTGCCAAATGCAAAGAATCAGTACTAATTTTCTGTTTCAACTGGAAACATTCTGTTCCCCTTAAAGGGGGTTAGGGAGTCTTACTTATCTCACCCCTAAGGTCGGAATTCATCATCTGGCGGAGCTGTTCGATGGGCAACTTATGTCCGATGAGGAACATCAGTTTGGTGATGGCACACTCAGGCGTGCAATCATAGCCACTTACCACACCTGCCTCGATGAGGGGCAGGCTGGTCTCGTATAGTCCCATCTGCACACTGCCAGACTGACACTGGGTGATGTTGACGATGAGGATGCCACGAGCCACAGCGTCCATGATCTCCTCCTTAAACCAAGGCAACATGGGAGCATTGCCCGTACCAAAGGTACGAAGGACAACGGCCTTGAGTCCTGGAATGTGCAGCACTGAGTGTATCAAGCTCGGCTGAATGCCGGGGAAAAGGGTAAGCACGACGACATTGGGATCATAGAGGAAATGGGTGCGCATGGGTTTGGTGGGATCGGGACGACGTATGCGATCCTCGAAGTAGTTGATATTGATGCCCACCGTGGCAAGTTCGGGATAGTTGAACGAACGGAAGGCATTGAACTTCTCTGCATTGATCTTCGTCGTACGATTGCCTCGTAGCAGCTTGTCTTTGAAATACACGCACACCTCTGGCACCATGGGACTGCCGTCTTCCCTTCGTGCTGCTGCTATCTCAATGGCGGTGATGAGGTTTTCCTTGCCATCCGTACGAAGCTGGCCCACGGGAAGCTGCGAACCGGTCAGGATGACGGGCTTGCCAAGATTTTCCAACATAAAACTGAGCGCTGAAGCGGTGTAGGCCATCGTGTCGGTGCCATGCAGTATTACAAATCCGTCATAACTCTCATAGTTGTACTCGATGATCTTCACGATCTTGCCCCAGTGCTCCGGCAGCATGTCGGAAGAGTCGATGGGAGGGGTGAAGGTGTAAGTAGAAATCTTATAGTTGAAGCGCCTAAGCTCTGGCACTTGTTCCAGAAGTCGGTCGAAGTTGAAGTTCTCAAGTGCACCCGTCTCTTCATTGCGCACCATACCGATGGTTCCACCGGTATAGATGAGGAGTACGGAGGGTCTGCGTTCGGGGATATAATCGTGAGACATAGAAGTGCGTTGCGGTTTCTACGGGAATTTCGTTTTGGTTTACAAAATCTGTCACAAAGATACAACTTTTTTCACGACACACCCTTGACTGTATTGAATAATTTTATAACTTTGCTTAATATTATGACATAAGTCAGTACAATCCTATACCATGAATATCATGAAACGTATCACGAGCATACTCATTTTTTCGGCCATCACCTTTCTCCTGACGGCCACTACCTCCTGCGGAAATTCCAAAAGCAACTCTGACGAGAAGAATGAAATGATGGAGCCCGAGCGCCCCGAAGAACAGGAAGACATGCTTTTCAGCCTCAACCCTTTCCGTGTATCGGACTCTGTCAGAGCCAACGGTCATCTCTACCTGTACACCATCGAGCGCAACGTGCTAGACTCCGTCATCGTGATGGATGAGGACGGCAACCGTTCGCAAGACAATAGCATCCGTCTCACCGTCTCATGCGATGGGGTCACATACTTCCAGAAGCAGTTCACCCGCTCCGCCTTTCACATCCATGTGCCCGACAGCTACTATCAGCAGTGCATCCTCCTTGGGATGAACTTCGATCGCGTCACGGAGTATGGCCTACGCTTCCAAGCTTCTATCGGCAAGGGGGCTGACAGCGAAGACTACAAACCTTACTCACTGACCGTGGGCAATGACGGCAGCACCAACATCACTGAGCATGACCTCTACGAGGACGATGAGGTGGCACGCTTTGAGGACGAAGGAGTGTGAGGGGAAAGAAAAATGAAAGAATGAAAGTAATGAAAAAATGATAGAATGAAAGAGTGAAGCCTTTTGATTTCATTTCATTAGCGAAGCATTCTCATTCTTTCATTCTATCATTAGCGAAGCGATTTCATTTTTTCATTTTTCCAATGCTTCTGCCAGCGCCGCCATGCTGGGCAGCACTACATCGGCTCCGGCATCCTTCAGCACGCTGTCGGGTAGAGGACCGGTATTGACGGCAATGGTGAAGATGCCCGCTGCCTTGGCGGCTTTCACTCCCAGAGGAGCATTCTCTACCACCACAGCCTCTTCGGGCTTCAGCGGTGCGCCATCGGCATTGAGTGCCAGTCCTGCCTTGACGAGACCCTTGAGATAGGGCTCAGGGAAGGGTTTGCCCTGCTTCACGTCGAAGGCTGTCACCATCAGCTCTCTCTTGAAGATGCCGGGATAGGCCAGGTTGAGCCTATCGAGCAAGGACACCTGTCCGCTACCCGTCACAATGAGTGGAAGCCATCCCTTCGCGCGTACATTATTTAATACTTCTGCAGCACCAGGCATGGGAAGGGCTTTCTTGCAACTATTGAAGATATTGCTCTTCGTAGCATAGATCTGCTGTATCTCCTCCTCCGTGGCGTCACGCCCCCATGTGCGCTGCGCCAAGGCATTGATGGTGCCAGCTCCCGTACGGCCCTCATTCATGTACACTTCCTCCCGGGTCATGAACAGACCATGCTCCTGCACAGCTCTTGCCCAGGACTCTGCATGATTGGGCATGCTGTCAAACAGCACACCGTCCATATCGAACAAAAATGCCTTGAGGCCTGACGCCTCAAGACATTTTATTAAGTCACTTTTCATTTTCACTATTAACTATTCACTTCAAACGAAGCTTGATAGCCTCAGTCTCCTTCTCATAACCAGGCTTGCCGAGCAGGGCGAACATGTTCTTCTTGTAGGCCTCTACACCGGGCTGGTTGAAGGGATTGAC
>JAZLII010000264.1:0-2875 GCA_045617275.1 Bacteroidaceae bacterium | reverse complement strand
TGCCTGCTTGCATGCAGGTTGTGGATGGATGACCATGGTATGCAATGGTGCAGAAAGCATGGAGGCACTACGCGGCATGGAGAAGGCTTCACAGTTGGGACTGTGGGGACTGACGCTGAGCGTATGGTTCTTCATCGCATGTCGTTGTTTCCTCGCTGCCGGTGAGGCTGGCAACTTCCCCGCTGCCATCAAGGTGACTGCCGAGTATTTCCCCAAGAAGGACCGTGCCTTTGCCACCTCCATCTTCAACGCTGGTGCCAGCGTGGGTGCACTGCTCGCTCCTCTGACCATTCCTCAGTTGGCCAATGCCTTCGGTTGGGAGATGGCCTTCATCATCATCGGTGCCATCGGTTTCATCTGGGCAGGTCTGTGGATTGTATTCTACACGCATCCCAAGGAGAGCAAGTTTGTCAATGAAGCTGAGTTGGCTTACATCAATCAGGACGCTGAGGATGCTCCTGTACAGGTAGAGGAGAAAAAGGAAGAGGGTGCTAAGTTTGGCATCATCGACTGCTTCAAGTATCGTCAGACCTGGGCCTTCATCATGGGTAAGTTCCTCACCGACGGTGTGTGGTGGTTCTTCCTGTTTTGGGCTCCTGCCTACTTCAAGGAACTGGGTCATCCCGCCTCTACCTTCACCGGTCAGATGCTGCTCTTCGTGCTCTATCTCATCGTGACCGTAGTCAGCATCATTGGTGGTTATGCCCCCAAGTACTTCGTAGAGAAGAAGGGCATGCACCCCTATGCTGGTCGTATGCGCGGTATGCTCATCTTTGCCTTCCTGCCCATCTTCGCACTCGTGGCACAGCCTCTGGCAGAGGTTAGCGTATGGTGGCCCGCCATCATCATCGGTCTGGCCGGTGCCGGTCATCAGTCATGGTCTGCCAACCTCTACTCTACCATCGGCGATATGTTCCCCAAGCGTGCCATTGCCACCATCACCGGTATCGGTACCATGTTCGGTGGTCTCTGTAGCTTCGCCATCAACAAGGGTGCAGGTGCATTCTTCACCTACGCTGAGAACAATGGCTTCTCATTCTTCGGCAACGAAGGCAAGCCCGCTGCCTACATGGTAGTCTTCTGCTACTGTGCCATCGCTTACCTGCTGGCATGGTGCGTCATCAAGGTACTCGTGCCAAAGTATAAGCCTATTGAGTAAGCCTATTCCCCACAACCCCTCCCCCGAATAGGGAGGGGAGGCTAAATGAGGCAAAAAAGCAACATTTAGGAATATACATACTCCAAGTTATCTCGCAATAAGAGAAAAACTTACTTCTAATAATTACGTAGAAACATAAACATTAAACTGCCCCCCGCAGGCTCCCCTCCCTCTTTAGGGGAGGGGTCGGGGGAAAGGCCAAATGAAAGCATTCATGGACAAGGATTTCCTCTTGGAAACCGAAACCGCACAGATGCTCTATCACGAGCATGCAAAGAGTCTTCCCATCATTGACTATCACTGCCACCTGATTCCCCAGATGGTAGCCGACGATCATAAGTTCAAGAGCATCACCGAACTATGGCTCGGTGGCGACCACTATAAGTGGCGTGCCATGCGTACCAATGGTGTGGACGAGAAGTATATCACCGGCGACAGCACCGACTGGGAGAAGTTCCAAAAGTGGGCAGAGACTGTACCTTACACACTGCGCAACCCTCTCTACCACTGGACTCACCTCGAACTGCGCACTTGCTTTGGCATACAGAAGTTGCTCAACCCCGACACCGCTCGCGAGATCTTCGACGAGTGCAACGAGAAACTGCAGCTGCCCGAGTTTTCTGCTCGCGGACTCATGCGTCACTACAATGTGGAGTGCGTCTGCACCACCGACGATCCAGTAGACTCTCTGGAGCACCACATCGCTACCCGCGAAAGTGGCTTCGAAGTCAAGATGTTGCCCACCTGGCGTCCCGACAAGGCCATGGCAGTGGAGAATCCCGCTGCTTACCGCCAGTACATCGAGAAGCTCAGCGAGGTTTCTGGTGTCACCATCTCAAGCTACAACGATCTCATCGATGCCCTCCAGAAGCGTCACGACTTCTTCGAGCAGCAGGGATGCCGTCTCTCAGACCATGGTATCTGCGAGTTCTATGCAGAGGACTTCACCGAGGATGAGATCAACAATATATTTAATAAGGTAATGGCAGGTCAGCAGCCCACCGATCTCGAGGATCGTAAGTTCAAGTCGGCTCTCATGTTGGACTTTGCACGCATGGATGCTCGCTCGGGCTGGACACAGCAGTTCCACTATGGTGCCCTGCGCAACAACAACTCTCGCATGATGGCTCAGCTCGGTCCCGACACGGGCTTCGACAGCATCGGAGAGTGGAACACCGCCATTGCTATGGCTAAGTTCCTCGACACACTGGACAAGGAGAACCTTCTGGCCAAGACCATCCTCTACCCCCTCAATCCCTCTGCCAACGAGATGATAGCCACCATGCTGGGCAACTTCCAGCAGGGTCCCACTCCGGGCAAGATCCAGTTCGGCTCTGGTTGGTGGTTCAACGACCAGAAGGATGGTATGGAGCGTCAGATGAACGCCCTCTCAGTGCTGGGTCTCCTCAGCCGCTTCGTGGGTATGCTCACCGACAGCCGTTCCTTCGTCTCTTACCCTCGTCACGAGTATTTCCGCCGTACACTCTGCAACCTCATCGGTCGCGATGTGGAGAATGGCGAGATTCCCGCAGAGGAGATGCCTCGCATCAAGCAGATGGTAGAGGACATCAGTTACTACAATGCAAAGAACTTCTTTAATTTTTAGATATGGAAAGAACATGGCGTTGGTTTGGCAAGAAGGATAAGATCACCCTTGCCCAACTCAAACAAATAGGTGTTGAGGGCATCGTAACCGCCCTCCACGATGTCCCCCTG
>JAZLII010000263.1:0-11851 GCA_045617275.1 Bacteroidaceae bacterium | reverse complement strand
TAAGACCGCTTGGCCTCCGACTTGGTACTTCACCACGCTCTCTGCACGACGCTGACTGAGGCGAAGGTTGTACTCATCGGCACCACGGTAGTCACAATGACTGGAGAGCTCGATGGTGATATTGGGATTCTCATTGAGGAGATCTACAAGTGAGTCGAGGGCTGTGGTGCTCTCTTCCAAGACCTCGGCACTGTCGAAGGCATAGAAGACATTGCGCACCAAGACTGGCGCCGTGAGGCTGGCCAAGGGGAACTGCAGTACGTACTCCTCGCTGGTCGTGGTGGAGTCGACACGTATCTCTTCCTTGTGGTTGAGATAACCCTTGCAAGTACCCAGCAAGACATAGTCCACACCAGGCTGTACCACCTGGGTGAACGAGCCGTCTCCCTTCACGCTGATGCGGAGGTTGGTACCATCGTTGCCAACCATGTAGACAAGACCTTCGGGCAGTTCGTAGCCGTCTTTCTCATAGACCCATCCCTTCACGGTCTGTACGATCTCAGGGCACTCGAAGGAGTAGATGTGGTCCCATCCACGACCATCACCACGATTGGAGGAGAAATAGCCACGATTGTAGACACCCTCGAAGGTCATGCCGAAGTCGTCACCGCTGCTGTTGACGGGATAACGGAGATTTTCCACCGTCTTCCACACACCCTTCTCATCGGCCTTGGCACAGAAGATGTCGAGACCACCCATGCCAGGATGACCATCGCTGGAGAAGTAGAGGTCGCCATTGGGACGGAAGGTGGGAAACATCTCATCGCCCTCGCTGTTGATGGGGGCACCCACATTTTCCACACCGCCCAGACCATGTTCACCGATGGCGATACGCCAGATATCCAGACCACCCAGTCCACCTTCCATGTCGCTCACGAAATAGAGCCACTTGCCATCGGGGGAGACGGCAGGATGGGCATAGAGGGAGAGGGTATCGCGTGTAATCTCAAGTTTCTGAGGTTTGCTCCACGTAGCATCACTTCGCTGACTGGTGAAGATCTCGGCATAGCGTGGATAGTCAGGATCGTGGCTGCAACGGGTGAAGTACATCGTCTTGCCATCGGGAGAGAGACAGCAGGCACCTTCGTCAAACTCCGTGTTGACCTCACCTTCCAGCTTCTCAGGCTGGGTCCACTGCCCCTTCTCGTCGAGCTTGGAATGGAAGAAGTCACCGCTCTTGGTACCCGTGATACCACTGGTCTCGTCGCCTGTGACCTGCTGACGAGTGGTAGAGAAGACGATCTCATCCCAGTCGTCTCCATAGAGCACGGGAGAAAAGTCGGCACGTCGGGAGTTGAAGAGCGCCATCTTCTTGACCGTATAGAGCGTGGGGTGCTCCTTCCACTGCGTGGCCTGCATGGCACCTTGAAGTCCCAAGCGGGCACGCTCGCTGTCGGGCACAGAGTCGAGGAAGAGCTGATAGTTCTTCTGAGCTTGCTTGTATTCGCCCTGCTTGTGCTGCATCTGAGCCAGATAGAAGAGCGACATGCTGTCGGGATAGTGATAGCGAACGGCATTCTGATAGGCACCCAAGGCCTTGGCCGTATAGTTGATACGACGATAGCACTCTGCCATCTTCCAGGCTCTCTCACCACGCTTGGCCTTCTCCTTGGTCGGTGTACGTGAATAGGCCTTCTTGTACTCGTTGCTGGCATCAAAGTATTCACCTATGGCATAAAAGGCATCACCCTTCTTGACATTCATATCCGCTCCGCATCCTGAAAGCAACAGGAGGAAGCAGAGTGCAGCAAGGAGAATATGTGGCGTATGCGCTTTCATTGAATACATTTGGACAAAACCAAGTTAGTGTAGCCGAAACCGACGAGATCGGAATGGCGGAATGGCTGGATGAACTCGAATGGCCGAACCGACGGAATAGTCCCGAACGGGCAGACAGTCTGTTCTTACTATAACTAAAAACTTTGTTTTTTATTGCTCTCTGAGCCTACTTTTTGGACTTTCCTTTTTTATTGGATTCTTCGGGTTCCTGAGGCACACGACGGTTGCTGTTGTCGCTCAGGACCTGCAAGACGATGTCGGAGACCATCTGCTTGAGTTCATCGATGAAGGTTCGTGCCTCATACTGACGACTCTCTATCTGGCGAAGCTTCTTCTCCCAGATACCGGTGAGTTCAGCACTCTTGAGGAGATCCTCACGAATGAGGCTGATGAGTTCGACACCCGTCGGTGTGGCCGCAATGGACTTGCGCTCACGGCGGATGTAGTGACGACGGAAGAGGGTCTCAATGATGGCAGCTCTGGTAGAGGGTCGGCCTATGCCGTTCTCCTTCATCGCATCACGCAGTTCCTCATCGTCCACAAAACGGCCTGCCGTCTCCATGGCACGAAGCAGCGTAGCCTCTGTATAGGGCTTGGGAGGCGTGGTCCATTTCTCCGTGAGCGAGGGTACGTGTGGGCCACTCTCACCTTTGGTGAACACGGGCAGTGAGACACCTCCTCCTGTCCCCCCGAGAGGGGAAGCCTCTGTGGCGTCAGTGTTGTCACGGGCATCCAGAGCTTCATCCTGGACCGCCTTCTTGAAGACTACCTTCCAACCTTCGTCGGTCACCACACGTCCGTTGGTACGGAAAAGCACGGTCTCCTCACTGGCAGAAGTTGCAGTCGTACTTGGCTGAGCATCCATGGTGGTACCATCTTGAGGACTTACGGACTTCTTCACCTCTCCTATCACGGTCGTGATCTCAAACTGACAGTCAGGATAGAAGGCGGCGATGAAGGCACGGGCTACAAGGTCGAAGACATTCCACTCCATCTCACTCAGTCCCTGAGGCGATACACCCGTAGGGATGATGGCATGGTGGTCGGTGACCTTGGAGTTGTCAAACACCTTCTTGGATTTCTTCAAGGGCTTGCCACCCAAGGGGCGAACGAGGTCGGCATAGACGGACTGACCGGCACTTTTCGTGAGGAAGAGGCCGTTCATGATCTGCGGACACTTGGGATAGACATCATCGGGAAGGAAGGTGGTGTCGACACGGGGATAGGTGGTGAACTTCTTCTCGTAGAGTGCCTGGATGAGGTTGAGCGTAGTGTCGGCACTATAGCCGAACTTACGGTTGCAATCCACCTGCAGACTGGTGAGGTCGTAGAGGCGTGGAGGTGCCTCGGTGCCTTTCTTCTTCGTGACAGAGAGCACCCTCAGCGGATTGTCCTTGATGGCCTCAAGCACAGCCCTACCCTCTTGTTCCTCAGCATACTCTATCTGCTTGTAGATGGGGCCTTTCGACTTGATGGTCTTGCCTTGCTTGGCCGCCTCCTCTATCTCCTTTGCCTCCTCGGCTTCGGCATCCTCATCGCGCTGTATGGCTGTGAACTTGACCTCACGATAAAGCGTGCTGAGCACCCAAGACTGGCGAGGTACGAAATTTTCTATCTCTTGCTGACGACGCACGATGAGCGCCAGAGTGGGAGTCTGCACACGACCGATGGAGAGCACCTGCCCCTGTCCCTGTCGGTACTTCAGGGTATAGAGGCGTGTGGCATTCATGCCCAGAGTCCAGTCACCGATGGCTCGGGAGAGACCTGCCTCATAGAGACTCTGGTACTCAGACTGGTCCTTGAGTTTCTGAAAGCCCTCACGTATGGCCTCTTCAGTCAGCGAGGATATCCAGAGTCGCTTCACGGGACATTTCGCTCCGGCCTTCTGCATCACCCAGCGCTGGATGAGCTCTCCCTCCTGGCCGGCATCACCACAGTTGATGATACCATCGGCAGCCTGCATGAGACGCTGGATGGTAGCAAACTGCTTCTCTATGCCTTTGTCGTTCTTCAGCTTGATACCGAAGCGAGGAGGGATCATGGGCAACTGTGCCAAGCTCCACGACTTCCACTGAGGATAGTATTCGTGTGGCTCCTTCAATTCGCAGAGGTGACCGAATGTCCAAGTGACCTGATATCCGTTGCCCTCCATATAACCATCTCGCTGGGTATTGGCTCCCAAGACATGGGCAATATCCTTGGCTACAGAAGGTTTCTCAGCTATGCAAACTATCATTCGATTTAATGAAAAGTGAATTACTTCTTAGGTGCCTTCAGCTTCTTCTTCAGAGGAAGGGTCTGGTCGATGAAGCCATTGCGCAAGATGTAGAGCTGACTACCTTTGACGGTAAGAGTCAGTTGCCACTCCTGTACCTTCGTAGGCCAACTATCGCCTGAGGTACCCGTACTGTTGTTGGCCCAGTTGTCACTGGTAAGCAACTGATTGGTACTGTCATAGCGCTGTCCGAAGAGCATGACATAGGGACGAAGCGTCTTGGAGTCGAGATGGATGGAGAGGTCCTTGGAATGACGATAGAGTTCGCCCTCATAGTGAGTGAGATCCATCTTGACGGGAAGCGTGAGTGTCCAGTCGTTCTTGCCGGCCTTAGCCTTGGGGAAAGCCTTCTCGAGGTCGCAATCTGCCATGATGCGAGTGGGATAACCCATAGGATAACCCTTGCGTACCAACCAATACTGGTACTCGCCATTCATCCAGCAGAGACGAAGAGGAGTGCCCTGACTGGCAGGCAGGACATAGGGACGCACGTTGTTCTTGAAGCTGTTCTTCGTCACCTGCTCGCGCTGAAGGATCTGTCCGTAGTCATCAAGGCGGTATTTCCATATCTCATACACCGTACCGTTCATACCCTGAGTGGGAATGGAGAGGTAGATGTTGTTGGGATCCTGAGGGTCGAGTGCCTCACCGCCACTATAGCAGTGCTCGGTGTTGCTCATGTGGAACTTACCTCCACCATCGGCCAAGTCGGTGAGTCGCCATGACTCGCCCGTCCATTTGCCATAATAGTACTCATGCTGGTTCTTGCCACCATTGATCTTCACCATGGCAATGCAAGGACGCTCTTGCTTGTCGAGGGCTATCTGCCACACCCAGTCACGGATGTCGGCAGGAGCATCCACTACACTGAAAGGATACTGCTCCTTGTAGGCTGCTGTCTTATTGACACGGAAGGGACCATCCTTGATGGTGGACAGACGATTGCCCTTGATGTCGGAGAGGGTCGGTTCACCGCCCTTGTTGATATTTATTACATTGAAGTACAACCAGTTGGGTTGCTCATTGTCGGGATGACCTGTAGTATAGGTTACATAGAGCTTGTCCTTGCCATTGCTGTAATACTTGGCATAGGGACGGGCACCTGTGGACTGCACCATCTGGTAGGGTCCCCAGTCAAAACGGCAGTCTCCCTGAGCATCGGGCAAGGTAAGACGGGCAATGGTGGGATGCCAGTTGATGCCTCGCCAGCAGAGATACCAGTGCTCGGGATCCTCACTCATGATGAAGGGCGAGGGATAGGTGGTATTGTTGGCCGTCTTCAAGCATTTCTCCTCACCAAGGGAGGTGATATCGCCAGGCTTGGTCGACACACGATAGTAGAAGGCAGGCTCGTCGGTGTGACGACTATAGATGATCAGTACACGCTCATCGGGAAGGACGAGGAAGGTGGGATTGTTGTGATCGTCGGGCTGGAAATAGCTGCGCACAAGCACATCGTGCTTCTCCTGGGTAAGCCAGTTGAACTGCGATGCTTTGATGTTGCCGTGTACGTCGATATAGCCGATATACGACATATTGATAGTACCTGAGGCATTCTCATAATGTGTGGCACGAGGATCGGCAAACCAGCACCAGGCTCCTTCCTCCGCTACTGTATAGCCACTAAAAGATTCCTGAGCAGACAAGCGAGATGCAAAGCATACAAGTGCAAGCACCATTAAAACAAGGTTCTTTTTCATTTTGGTAGGGTATCGTTACATTTGGTTTACAAAGATACAAATAAGTATGCGAAACAACAAAGAATACTTGCGATTTCACGCACTTATTCGTATCTTTGCAGAAAGTAGAATGAAAATCATATACTTATGAAAAAGACACTTTGTACTATTCTGTTGACTTCTCTTTTAGGAGCAAGTCCACTCGCCACGCAGGCCCAACCGAAAGAGGTGAGCATCGACATCGATGCAAAGAAACCTTCGGGCCTCATCGACCCCATGATCTACGGTCAACTTTTTGAACACATCTACTTCTCTGCCAACAACGGTGTGTGGCAGGAACTTATCCAGGAACGCTCATTCGAACCCGAGCACTACCCTGGCATACACCCTCGTGATGGCTACTTCGACGGCTGGTTTATGGACGACAACCAGGTATTGCACTCTCCTACCCGCTACGAACAGCCTCTGAAAATCACCACCGTAGATACGGATGACTACGACATCACGATGGACGTGAACTGGCGTGCCTACCGTCTGGCCCGACGTGCTTGGAGCGGTGGTCTGCTGGACATCCGATTTGCCTTCAAGGATGGTGAGGCCGACCAACCCTACTTCTTCCGCATACACAATCCTTACTATGAGGTGCGCACACTCAATGTAGGACAGACAGAGGCTATGCGACAGAACGAGCAGAGAAATGCTGCCCAGCGTGCCGCCCAGCAGCAGAGCACGGATCCTGACTTCAGCATCGCACAGATGGTGGAAAAGGAGTCTGGATTTGGTGGACGTACGCGTAAGGTAAAGACATTGGACGCACTGGTTAGCAAGGTGGCTAACGCACAGCAGATCAACGAGAAACAGGAATGGCACAAACTGCGCATCAGCTGTCGTGGAGGCAATACGAAAGTCTACTGGGACGGCAAGCAGATCCTGTCTCAAACCAAGATGGCGCAGAAGGGTAAGAACGACATCACCTTCTGGGTGAACTATACCGAAGCCACCTACAAGAACATCAAAGTCAGCTCCGCTGACGGCAAGAAGGTCTTCTTCGAGGGCACACCCGAGGATGTGAAGGTACCCAATGTGGCTCCTCAGTGGGAGAGCTTCGGCTCAGGCAAGTTTGAACTGGTGAAGGGCGATGACGAAGCTGTGAATATGAACTACTCACAGCGCATCTCAGCCACCTCAAAGAGCGGTCTCAAGCAAGGCCCACAAAACATCATCAAGAATGAGCGCTACATCGGATATATCTATGCCAAAGGTGGTGGACAGCTGAGCGTAGAACTGCAAGGTGGAGGCAAAGCTGTAGCACGTCAGACACTGGGTATACCTGGCAACAAGTGGCGCAAGATACCCATCGAACTGATCTCCAATGCCTATGAGGGTGATGGTGAGTTTGCCATCTGCGTAGAGAATGGCACCGTGCAGGTGGATGAGGTAAGCCTCACCACACAGACGGGTAAGAACCTGGGCGGTTTCCGCCCCGACATCTACAATGCCGTGAAGGACCTCCACCCCACTTGTCTTCGCTGGCCCGGTGGTGGATATGTGGCTCAATACGACTGGCGATGGGGTATCGGCAAGCAGGAAGAGCGTAAGCGCTGGGATCACTGGATGTGGATGGACTACGACCAGAACTGCTTCGGTACGGATGAGTACATACGCTTCTGTCGTGAGGTGAACAGCGAACCGGTCATCGTGGTAAGCGTGGGCTTTGAGCGCCCCGAATCAGAACACGACTCTCTGCTACAGAATGCCGTGAACTGGCTTCGCTACTGCAACGAACCCGCTACTGGAGAGTGGGGTGCCAAGCGTGCTGCGAACGGTCACCCCGAACCTTACAATGTGAAATACTGGGAGATAGACAATGAGATGTGGGAGATGGGTATAGAAAGGTACGAGCGCTGCGTACGCGAGTATTCTACTGCCATGCGTGCCCTCTTCCCCGACATCAAGATCATCGCCTGCGGTGGTTTCCAGGAGGATGAGCAGTTCATCAAGCGCTCGGGCAACTACTTCGACTATATCTCTCTCCATCACTATGAGCAGCAGGGTGGCTACGCCACAGGACCCAAGCGTCTGGGCGAGCAGTATGACAGATATGCCAAGTGGATAGGCGAAAGCCCCAATCCCAACATACGCCTCTTCATCTCGGAGTGGAACCTCAACAGCATCGACTGGCGTACAGGTCTCTTTGCCGGTGGTTTCCTGAACATGTGCGAGCAAAAGGATGTCGTGGGTATGGGTGCTGCTGCACTCTTCATCCGTCGTACCGACTCGCCCGACTGGAACAATGCCTTCATCAACTTCGACTACAAGGATCTCTTCGTGGCACCCAACTATCAGGTGACCAACCTCTGGATGGATCACTTCTCAAAGTATCGTCTGGCCTATACGGGCAACACGGAGGACATCAGCGTCACCACCACCATGAGCGAGGATGCTCGTGAGGTGATCGTGAAGGTGGTGAACCCCACGGACAAGCCTTACCGACTGAATGTGAAGGGCAACTGGAACCGCCTTCTCGAGGGTCAGTACGACTACTATGCTCCAGGCGACCTCATGAAGCAGAACAGCATGAAGGACAAAAACGCCGTAGCTCTGAAGCACAAGTCCCCCACCGTGGAGAGCAATGCTGCCGCACTGGAGGTAGAGCCTTACTCTGCTGGTGTCATGACATTGAAAATGAACCGTGTAGAGATGCCCCAATAGGAAATATAGAAAGGATAAAGTATAGAGTATAGAGTATAGAGTATAAAGTATAGAGTGAAAACGAGAAGATACTGAAATCTCTATAATCCCCTAAACAAGAAACAGCCCTGGCAATTACCGCCGGGGCTGTCTCTTTATATTATATAAAATAATGTACGCGCGAGATTACTGTGCGTTCTGCATGATGTTGCCAGCGAAGGTTACGTTGATGACGTGCTCCAAGTTTTCACCAAAATAGATAGAAGCCTCGGTGATGGTCAACTTGGAATCGGTAATGGTAGCCTTGATGTAGAGATTGCTTGCAGCATACTCCTTACCATCGACAGTCACCTTACCATCGATGCTACTATTGTCACCCAGATCAATAGCGTTGGTCATGGTACCAGTCTTCTCGTCCTTCACAAACTCCAAGTTGTATACGGTAACATCGGTCATGGTAGCCTCGCCGATACCATCGGTACCAGGGAGAACCATGTTGATGGTGCTGTTGCGGGTCTGAGTGACGGTGATGCCAGTACCCTGGAAACCGAGCTTCTCGCTTTCGAGTTCGTAAGCACCCTTACCATTGCTTACCAGATGCTGCAAGGTGTAGTTGCCTTGATATACATTGGTAGTGCCATTGTTGAAGACATTGCCCAAAATCTCAGTAAGCAAGGTGGTCCAATCCAGATTGCCCAGCACTTCCTCACAACTTGTTGCGGTCAGACCCATACCCA
Organism: Bacteroidaceae bacterium; assembly: GCA_045617275.1. GTDB lineage: Bacteria > Bacteroidota > Bacteroidia > Bacteroidales > Bacteroidaceae > Physcousia. The sequence continues at coordinate 2,690 of JAZLII010000263.1, read as the reverse complement.
TGATGCTCAGCATCACAAAGGCTTTCTTAAAAAACTTCTTCATTGTTGTTCCTATTTAATGAATTGATGATTATCAGTTGCAAAGGTAATTATTAATCTTCACAAAACAAAATACACTTGCAAAAAAGAAAGAGGATATGAAGCAAATGCCTCATACCCTCTTATGGAATGTTTATCTTTTCTCTAAGAAGGATTACTCCTTATCGAGCAAGATGTTCATAATCTCACAAGCAGCCTTAGCTACAGAGGTACCAGGACCGAAGATGGCAGCAACGCCAGCCTGATAGAGGAAGTCGTAGTCCTGAGCGGGGATGACACCACCAGCGATGACCATGATATCCTCACGACCAAGCTTCTTCAACTCCTCGATGAGCTGAGGAATCAGAGTCTTGTGACCAGCAGCCAGAGAGCTGGCACCAACTACGTTGACGTCGTTCTCCACTGCCTGACGAGCAGCCTCTGCGGGAGTCTGGAACAAGGGACCCATATCCACGTCGAAACCACAGTCAGCATAACCGGTAGCAACTACCTTAGCACCACGGTCGTGACCATCCTGACCCATCTTGGCAACCATAATACGGGGACGACGACCCTCTGCCTTTGCGAACTCCTCGGTCAGCTGACAAGCCTTCTCGAAGTCGCTGTCGTTCTTTGACTCACTGCTATACACGCCTGAAATAGTTCTGATTACTGCCTTGTAACGACCTACGATAGCCTCGCAAGCGTCACTGATCTCACCCAAAGTAGCACGGTGGCCAGCTGCGATGACAGCGAGGTCAAGCAGGTTGTTCTGGCTCTTCTTACCTTCGTTGAACTCGCGTACACACTCGGTGATAGCGGCCAGATCCTTCTTCACCTGCTCCTCGTCACGGTTAGCCTTCAGCTCCTTCAGGGCAGCCTCCTGCTGCAGACGAACTGCGGTGTTGTCGATCTCAAGGATATCGATGGGTTCCTCGTGCTCCAGACGATACTTGTTGGTACCAACGATGGTCTGAACGCCAGAGTCGATGCGAGCCTGGGTACGTGCAGCAGCCTCCTCGATACGCATCTTGGGCAGACCGGTCTCGATAGCCTTGGCCATACCGCCGAGCTTCTCGATCTCCTGGATGTGCTCCCAAGCCTTGGTGTAGAGCTCCTGAGTCAGCTTCTCTACGTAGTAAGAACCTGCCCATGGGTCGATGTGCTTGCAGACCTGAGTCTCGTTCTGGATATAGATCTGGGTGTTACGTGCGATACGTGCAGAGAAATCGGTAGGCAGGGCGATAGCCTCGTCGAGTGCGTTGGTGTGCAGAGACTGAGTGTGACCCAGAACGGCAGCCATAGCCTCGATACAGGTACGACCTACGTTGTTGAAGGGATCCTGCTCGGTCAGTGACCAACCTGAGGTCTGAGAGTGGGTACGCAGAGCCATTGACTTGGGGTTCTTTGCACCGAAGCTCTTTACGATCTTTGCCCACAACAGACGACCGGCACGCATCTTGGCGATCTCCATGAAGTGGTTCATACCGATAGCCCAGAAGAATGACAGACGGGGAGCGAAAGCATCTACGTCGATACCAGCGTTGATACCAGCGCGGAGGTAATCCATACCATCGGCCAAGGTGTAAGCCAACTCGATGTCGGCGGTAGCACCTGCTTCCTGCATGTGGTAACCAGAGATAGAGATGCTGTTGAACTTAGGCATCTTCTGGCTGGTATACTCAAAGATATCAGCGATGATCTTCATTGAGAATGCTGGTGGGTAGATGTAGGTGTTACGTACCATGAACTCCTTCAAGATATCGTTCTGGATGGTACCTGCCATCTCCTCGAGCTTAGCGCCCTGCTCCAGACCAGCATTGATATAGAATGCGAGGACGGGGAGTACACCACCGTTCATGGTCATAGATACGGACATCTTGTTCAAGGGGATACCTGCGAAGAGTACCTTCATGTTCTCCAGTGAGCAGATAGATACACCGGCCTTACCTACATCACCGACTACACGCTGGTTGTCGGGGTCGTAACCACGATGGGTGGGGAGGTCGAATGCTACTGACAGACCCTTCTGACCTGCAGCCAGGTTACGGCGATAGAATGCGTTGGACTCCTCAGCGGTAGAGAAACCTGCGTACTGACGGATGGTCCATGGGCGGAAGGGGTACATCATACTGTAAGGGCCACGCAAGAAGGGAGGGATACCTGCTGCGAAGTCGAGGTGCTCCATACCTTCAAGGTCTTCCTTGGTGTAAACGGGCTGAATGTCGATCTGCTCGGGAGTTCTCCAGTTGGCAGTAATACCAGCCTCTTTTTGCCATTCCTGGCCATTCTTTGCGGCGATACCGCTAAAAATGTCTATATTGCTAAATGATTTACGTGCCATATCTTAGATTCCGAGTTTAGCGTTATACTCCTTCAACGTCTTCAACTGATCGACGCGAACGTGGATAAAGTTCTCAATACCTGCAGCCTTCAGGTCCTCTGCACAAGCGGGAGCACCGGCAACAACGAACATTGCGCGGCCATCCAGATACTTGTAAGCGGGGATAGCGTACTCTGCATACTCATCGTCGCTTGAGCAGATGACAACGATGTCTGCACCTGCCTCGAGAGCCTTGTCAACACCCTCCTCAACGGTGGGGAAGCCGAGGTTGTCGATTACCTTGTAACCGGCAGCGGCGAGGAAGTTGCAAGAGAACTGAGCACGAGCC
>JAZLII010000262.1:0-7352 GCA_045617275.1 Bacteroidaceae bacterium | reverse complement strand
GTTGTGCTGCAGCTTTGTCGAAGTCGGTACGAAATATCATCGTGAACTTGCCTCGCTTCTCCGTGCGAATCTCAAAATGATTGAGGGTATATTTGATTTGATCTTTGGTGAAGCCGTATTTCTCGGTTATCTCCTCGTAGGTGTACCAGTAAGGATCAGGACCGGCTCCCTTGCGCTTGAAGCTGTCGATGTGGATTTTGGAGTAGTACACATTCTTGCCACGCTTCACTCTTGGTATCTTATGATGACAGACAAAGCTCAACACGCCCTCCTTGGACATGTTGTAGAGTTCCTTGACTTCTTCTATGGTATAGTAGTTGTCAAGGTCAATCTCCTCAATGAGGTCGGCAAATTTTGAGTCTATCGCCTTTTTGTTCCAGAAAGTGTTACGACCCTGGTATACTTTAGGGATTCCAAGTGTCTCACATCGGTTCCATACAGCCTTACGTCCAATGTTGTATTTCTCCATGATTTCACGTAGTGTGTAGTACTCATTGTCGGCTTTGATTTTATGGCTTCTCTTTTTGTAAGGAGTGGCATCATTAAAGAATGCTTCCAAGTCGCTTCTTCTTACTAATGTACGTTTGCGTATGCGTACAGCTTTGATAATTCCCAGTTCAAAGTATCGATAGACTGTTGCACAACTCACTCCAAGTAAATCTTGGAGATTCTTAGGAGTTAAGAAAGGTTTTGTTTCAAGCTCTGATGGCACATTAGAGCCGCCGTATTCAAGACGCTTTTCAGCCTCTTTTTTACGTTTTTCGGCTTCTCGTTTCCGTTGTGCGACACGTTCACACTTTCGACAACAGTACTTTGATGACATTTTGGTAGCAACAAACTCGGCTCCACAGGTCAAACATTTCTTTAAAATCTTCATAATGATGTAATTTTGACTTATAGATGAGGTCACATGAGGTCGCTGATATTTTCTCAGTATTTCTCACATTTTCTCAGTATTTCTCATTGTTGTGCCCTAAATTGCATGTGTCGGGTAATTGAGTGAGATTAGGTCTTCTCAATTTTTCTCATCTTGTGTCCTGACTTGCATTTTTACATGCAAAAAAAATCGCAGATTTGAGGCGTTCGAATGAATTTTGGGCCAAAATTACTTAGAATAATTCATAATAACAAATACCAACCACGAAGTGTTAAAATGAAGAAAGCCACCCAAACGGATGGCTTTCAAGTAGTTAGTGGTAGTTGGTCTAATATACTGATAATCAACTATTTACCGATGCAGAAGTTCTTGAAGATATTGCCAAGAACTTCATCCGTAGAGATCTCACCTAAAATCTCGGAAAGGTGTGTTAGACATTGGCGAAGATCTTCTGCTATCAGGTCTCCGGAAAGATGGTGACGAAGGGAAGTAAGAGAGCGCTGAATGTCCAAGAGTGCAAGGTCGAGTGCTTGCTTGTGACGGAGATTGCTCACCATTACTGTATCTTCATTGATGTTGCCACAGATGATATGAGCATGGTCAATTAAAGAATGTTCCAATGCTTCAATGCCTTCGCCGCTTTTGGCTGATAATGAGATATTTGCGGAAGGAAAATCTCGAGTTGATATAGGTGACAAACCATACTTGTCTACCTTGTTTTGAACACGTATCACAAACTGATCCTCACGTATATCGAGTGAAGGGAAATCTATACCTGGTTCGGTCATCAGTATGATGATTTGTGCTTTTTGAGAAGCTTGCAAAGACCGCTCTATGCCCATCTTTTCGATGGTATCGTCAGTACTGCGAATACCTGCTGTATCGATGAAGCGGAATGTGATACCAGAAAGCGTCATCGTATCTTCTATCAAGTCGCGAGTGGTGCCTTGAATATCGGAGACAATGGCTTTCTCATCATGAAGAAGTTGGTTGAGTAGGGTAGACTTACCCACATTGGGTGCACCGATAATGGCTACAGGAATACCATTCTTTATGGCGTTTCCAGCAGAGAATGAACGAGAGAGTCGTAATATCTCTTGTTCTATCTCCTCTGCCAGAGTCATAAGCTTCTGACGATCGGCAAACTCCACATCTTCCTCTGAAAAATCGAGTTCAAGTTCCAAGAGCGAAGTCATCTCCAGCAATTGTGCACGAAGTTGTGCCAATTTGCGAGAAAAACCACCTCTCATCTGGTTCATCGCAATACGATGGTTGGCTTTGTTTTGAGAGGCTATCAAATCTGCTACGGCTTCTGCCTGGGAGAGGTCCATCTTGCCATTGAGAAAAGCCCTTTGTGTGTATTCTCCAGGCTGAGCCATTTCACAACCTTCTTGAAGAAGTAGCTCTAAGAGTGACTGCAGGATATAGCTGGACCCATGACAAGATATCTCTACACTATCTTCTCCGGTATAAGAATGAGGAGCCTTAAAGGTCGTCACAAGTACTTCATCAAGTATCTCGCCTTCCTTCATGATGTGTCCGAAATGTACACGTCCTGGCTTAGAAGAAATGAGAGATACTCGTCCAGAGAATATCCTTTCCACTATATTTATGGATTGGGGACCAGATACTCTTACGATACCGATAGCTCCACCTTTCGCAGTAGAGATAGCACAGATTGTTGACAATTTGATTCTGGATTATTATGCGCCTTGTTTACTTCAATTCATGCATACGGATGTCCTTCTCCTGCTGGTGAAGAGTTTGGTGGAGGTTCTTGATTTTACCTTCCATACCAAGTATCTGCGAACGAAGTTGGTCACGGGTATTTGCTTCTGCCACACTGTATTGTTGACGGAGTATTTCCACATCCTCTTGCATCTTCTGCAATTGGGCCTTGCCTTCTATCCAGTATTGGTAGAGCTTTTTAGCCTCCTCATTTTTAAAATCGGATGCGTTTTGATACACTCGTGCATCGTTGATGACGAAAGCAAGACTGTTTGCCGATCCCTTACTTTTACCCGAAGCATCACGTAGTTGTGCGAGTTTACCTTGTGCCTCTTCGACAGCAGACAGATTGGTCCATGTATCCTTGATGCGATGAAGTTTTGCCAAAGAGCGAAGTCGATCCTTGGCAAGTTTATTGGCATCGTAGACCTTGCGTGTCTCATTGGGAATGAAACAGTAGATGCAAACTTTTCCTTCTGGTTGGTTGCGATCAGTAACGAAATATCCCAGCCCAACGTAGTCATCTACTACGTAGAGGTAATCATTGGCAGGTGAATTGAAAGGCATGCCGATATTTTCTGGTGTAAGGAAAGAGTGATCATCGGCTTCATAACGAGTCATGAAAATGTCATATCCACCGATGCTCTCACTGCCTTGTGCTGAATAGTACAAAGTGATACCATCGGAAGACATGTAGGGATAATTTTGATGCACATCGTCCTGTTCATCTAAGCCAGAGAGTGGTGAGGCTTCGGTCCAATCATTGCCGATGCGATCTTTACTGAACAGTTGGTAATGTCCTGCCTTATTCTGTTCTGCATAGAGCATCTTGTCCTTCAGCTGAGAGAGAAAAACAGATGATGCTTGATTGGTTTCTGATGCAAAATAAGATTGATAAGAAGAAATCTGTCCTACCTCATCACTCAGATAGATGTGCTGAAAAACGGAATCCTTGTCGACAACAACACTATCGATGAAGGTGACCTGCTCGGTAGCATGAAGACGACTCTGGGCTCTCTCGACAGCATAGAGTTGTGATTCGACTTCTTCTGTACTCTGATTCTTCTTACGAAGCTGTTCGATTTGTTCTTCAAGCAATTCTACAGCCTCCTCAAATCTGTATTGACTGATGGCCTCAGCCAAGGTGATGGTGGGTACAGCAGGAGTATTATTACGCTTTTTCTGTGCAACCGCTACTTGCGCGGTTGACAGAAAAAAGCATATTAATATAGGAATGATTCTTCTCATGAATATTTTAGACGAACTTTACTTTGACAGATAGTCATGCATAGCGGCAGCAGCACGACGACCGTCACCCATGGCGAGGATAACAGTAGCACCACCACGTACGATATCACCACCAGCGAAGATGGTAGGTATGTTGGTCTGCATGCCTTCGTTGACAACGATGGTGTTCTTGCGACCCAGTTCGAGACCTTCAATAGAGGTAGGTACGATGGGGTTGGGAGAAACACCAACTGCTACGATGGCCTGATCGATAGCTATGGTCTCAACAGCACCGGGGATGGGCTGAGGACTGCGACGACCAGAAGCATCGGGCTCACCGAGCTCCATCTTCTGCAGTACAACCTCTGTCACATTTCCCTTCTCATCAGCATGATACTCAATGGGATTGTGCAGAGTGAGGAATTCGATACCTTCCTCCTTGGCATGCTTCACTTCTTCGAGACGAGCGGGCATCTCCTGCTCACTACGACGATATGCGATGAAGACACGCTCAGCACCGAGACGCTTGGCGGTACGACATGAGTCCATAGCGGTGTTACCACCACCGACTACCATCACACTCTTACCACGGCGAATGGGAGTGTCATAAGCATCATTGCTTGCATCCATGAGGTTGACACGGGTGAGGTACTCGTTGCTGGACATGATACCATTGCTGTTCTCACCAGGGATACCCATGAAGTTGGGCAGACCTGCACCTGAACCAACGAAGATACCCTGGAAGCCTTCTGCCTCCAGCTCCTTGGTGGTGACAGTCTTACCGATGATGCAGTCCTTTACAAACTTCACACCGATCTTCTCAAGGTTCTGAATCTCAACGTCAACGATCTTATTGGGAAGACGGAACTCGGGGATACCATACTTCAATACACCACCGATCTCATGGAGAGCCTCAAAGACTGTCACGTCATAACCCAACTTGGCCATATCACCAGCGAAACTCAAACCAGAAGGACCAGAACCTACAACAGCAATCTTCTTGCCATTCTTCTCTGCTACCTCGGGAAGAGCCATCTTACCGCTTTCACGCTCGAAGTCGGCAGCGAAACGCTCCAAGTAACCAATAGCAACTGCGGGCTCGTTCATCTTCAAGTGGATACACTGGCTCTCACACTGCTTCTCCTGAGGACATACACGACCACATACAGCAGGCAGAGCACTGGTGCTCTTCAGCACACGAGCAGCATTGAGGAATTCACCACGCTCGATATTCTTGATAAATGAAGGTATGTTGATGCTTACGGGACAACCCTGCATACAGGTGGGGTTGGCACAGTCGAGACAACGCTTAGCCTCAGTCATAGCCATCTCCTTGGTCAGACCCATGTTGACCTCCTCTACACGAGTGGTAGCACGATATACGGGATCCAACTCAGGCATCTTCACACGCTCTATCTGGGTGCGTTCCTTAGCCTTCATGCTCTTACGGAGAGCATCGCGCCAAGCAGCACTGCGATCGGTGAGCTCAGAGAGTGGGGTAGTGGTGTCCATACCATCAGCACAGGGAGCCTCAGCAGACTTAGCACAAGTCTGGTCTGCCTCACAGCCACAAGCCTTACCATCGAGAGCAGCCTGATATGCGGCCAGTGCCTCTGCCTCTTCGGGCTTGAAGGCACCACCACGCTGAAGCATCTCGTTGAAGTCTACCTGATGACCGTCGAACTCAGGACCGTCTACGCAGACAAACTTAGTCTTGCCACCTACGCTGATACGGCAGGCACCACACATACCGGTACCGTCGACCATGATGGTGTTGAGCGATACATCGGTAGGAATCTCATATTTCTTAGTCAACAGACAGCAGAACTTCATCATGATAGCGGGACCGATGGCAAATACCTTGTCCACCTTCTCACGCTGAATGACTTCCTCCATACCAACAGTTACGACACCCTGCTTTCCGTAGCTACCATCATCGGTCATGATGATGACCTCATCAGAGCTCTTGCGCACCTCATCCTCAAGGATGATAAGGTCCTTGCTACGACCTGCGAGTACACTGATGACACGGTTGCCTGCAGCCTTAAGTGCCTGAATGATAGGAAGCATGGGAGCCACACCTACACCACCACCTGCACAGATGACGGTACCGAAGTTGTCGATGTGGGTAGCCTTACCCAGAGGACCTACTACATCAGTGATATAGTCGCCCTCATTGAGCGAACAAAGTTTTGTGGTGCTGGCACCTACGGTCTGTACAACCAAGGTGATGGTACCCTCTTCGGGGTTGCTACCAGCAATGGTCAAGGGTACACGCTCACCCTTTTCGCCCACACGAATGATTACGAAATGGCCAGCCTTGCGAGCCTTGGCAATCAAAGGTGCTTCTACATCCAGACGGAATACCTTCTCGCTGAATTGGATTTTTCTAACAATCTTGTTCATTGTTCCTTACTTTTACCTAAACGAATATGTGTTATCCATAATTATTACTTGATCAAATCGCATCCCATGTAGGGCTGAAGAGCGGCAGGAATCTTGATGCCATCCTCAGTCTGGTTGTTCTCCAGGAGAGCAGCCACGATACGAGGGAGAGCCATAGCCGAACCATTCAGAGTATGGCAGAGCTCTGTCTTCTTGGTTTCAGCATTGCGATAACGGCACTTCAGACGGTTGGCCTGATAGGTGTCGAAGTTGCTGACAGAAGATACTTCCAACCAACGCTTCTGAGCTTCGCTGTAAACCTCGAAGTCATAGCAGATAGCAGAGGTGAAACTCTGGTCACCACCACAGAGGCGAAGAATACGGTAGGGGAGTTCAAGCTTCTGGAGCAGACCTTCTACGTGTGCGAGCATCTCCTTGTGGCTTTCAGCACTATGCTCGGGAGTATCGATACGTACGATCTCTATCTTTGAGAACTCATGCTGACGGTTCAGACCACGTACATCCTTACCGTAAGAACCTGCTTCACGACGGAAACACTGAGTGTAGGCACAGTTCTTGATGGGAAGTTCCTTCTCATCGATGATGACATCACGATAGATGTTGGTGACGGGAACCTCTGCGGTGGGGATGAGGTAGAGGTCATCAAGGTTGCAGTGGTACATCTGACCTTCCTTGTCGGGCAACTGACCGGTACCATATCCAGAAGCGGCATTGACTACCGTAGGAGGCATGATCTCCTCATAGCCAGCCTTATTGGCCTCAGCGAGGAAGAAGTTGATCAGTGCACGCTGAAGCTGAGCGCCCTTGCCACGATAAACGGGGAAACCAGCACCCGAAATCTTCACACCGAGATCGAAGTCAATGAGATTGTACTTCTTAGCCAATTCCCAGTGAGGAAGCTTGGCAGTCTCAACCACAGGATTGGCATCCCAATTACCTACGGTATCCTGACCGAGGACACACTCCTTGAGATTGCTCTTTACTACCCAGTTGTCCTCAGCGCAAGAGCCCTCGGGAATCTCGACATAGGGTATGTTGGGAATCTGACAAAGCAAGGTGGTGAGCTGCTGTTCAGCCTCAGCCTTCTTCTCTTCAAGAGCCTTGCTTGCCTCCT
>JAZLII010000261.1:0-15017 GCA_045617275.1 Bacteroidaceae bacterium | reverse complement strand
AAGGAGGATGGTAAGAAAAGACTGTAGTTTCATGGTTTTCTTATTTTAAAATGAGGGCTTGCGAACGCAATCCCCACCGTGGCTTTTATTTACGTATCTAAAAACGCTAGCGCTCGGGGCGCGTCATCTAAAAGTAACTTCCGCTCATCGCTCAACGCTCGACGTCCCAAAGGGACCTCCGCTCGACGTATGATACGATTCAACTTCAAGGATATAGCCGTCACCTTGGAGGAGGGAGGAGTCGAAGGAGATGGTGACGGTACGTGTCTCGCCAGGGAAGATGGTGATGTAGTCATCATTTTGGATGGCGGGTAGGAGGCGCTGGCCCGTGGCTTTGCTTCGAGCCTGGATGTGGGTGGCAACGGCTATGGTGCGGGCATTGGCAGGCAGGGAGACCTGAGCCGTGATGGTGGCGCGCCCCTCCTTGCGTGTGAGCTGGTGCTTCACTTTGAGTTGGGCAGGAGTCATTTGAGACATGGCTGTATAGTCCGTACGGTTTTGCCCACGCCAGTAGGCATTCTGGCTGACGATATGGCCTTCGGCATCACGCATGACGAGACGGATGAAATGGATGTCGGAGAGGCCATCGGTGGGCTGAATAGGTCCCCACACGCTGAAGTCCCAGAGGGAGTAGCCATACCAGAACCCCAGTTCGATACCAAGCATACGTACGTATCGGGCCTTCACTTCCGGGAAGGTGTAGACCTTCACACCTACCCTTCCGTCATCTTCCTTGACCACCTCTCGCCAGTGGCGTGCATCATCCGACACTTGAAGTCGGTAGGCTCTACCGTAGGCCGTCTCGAAGTTGAGACGTATCTGCCCTATCTCCTGCTGACTGCCCAGGTCGATGTATATCCACTCGTTGTCTGCCTTCTCCGCACTCCATCGGGTGTCGTCCTTGCCGTCACAGACCAGTTCGGGCGTGCCATTGCTCGTGGAAGAGGCCACCGCCTTACATCCCAGGGAGAGACACTTTCGCTCCTTGCAGAAGGGCAAGGTGAAGGCCGTGGTGGTGCAGTTGGCTGGAGCATCCACGATTCCCTTTCCGCCCATGGTCTTGACGAGCGTGCCATCGCTATTGTAGACCTGAGCCTCCACGGTCAGTCCGTCATAGTCCTTACGTGTGGTATTGGCCACTCGCACCTCGTCCGTCACGGGATTCCAGTAGACGTGGAGTGGTTCGCTACCATGCTTGCAACCCCAGTAGGCACCGGTCTTATCGTAATAGTAGTCATACGTCTGCCACACCATGCTGGGATAGGCACTCTGCCCCATCCAGTTCATGAGACCGCTGGCATCATCCCATATGTGGTCCACCCATCCCTCGTACATCGCCTTATTGCTTTGGAGATTGACCAACTGAGCCTTTCGGCAGAAGTCCTCCGCATCGGTAGCCTTACCGTAGGCATCGGCCATGTGGCGGTATTTGTCGGGCTGGGCATTGCCAGCCTTACCACCGAAGTCGTGCATGTCCCACATGTCATCGATGGGCCACAAGTGATCCTTCGGCATGAACTGAAGGAGGCTCTCATAGGTGGGCACCACGGCAGTACCAATCTCCGTACGGAAGCCCCATCCGAGGGTCATCGTGGGGTCGCTCTTCTGGCAAGGATATGGGAGGAAATAGTAGCGCTCATCGTAGGCACCCCAGTATCCGCTACCGCTCAAAAAGTCGGCATTGCTCCGGGGCTGAAACCATCGGTCTCCCCCATCGAAGGTGCTGATGTTCTCCCGCATCCATCCCGTCAGAGGAGCCTCTGGCGTACCCTCATTGTCGCCACACCATACGGCTATACAAGGATGGTTGCGCAGGCGGATGATTTTCTCCATCATGTTCTTGTTGAACGCATTGAGGTCGTATGGCAAGCCTCCCGTACTGTTGATCCAGAAGTCGTCCCACACCATGATACCGTATTGGTCGCAATAGTCATAGAAGTCCTCATCGGTGACCGAACCGAGCCAGTTGCGTATCATATTGAAATGCATATCGTGGTGGTGCTGTATCTTCGTCTCGTACTCCTTCCCACGGCAACGAAGCATGTACTCCGACATGCCCCAGTTGGCTCCCTTCACGAAGATGGGGACGCCATTGCATTGGATATGAAAGATACCTCCTTCCGTGTCGTAGGAATACTGACGGATGCCAAAACGGATGTCGCACGCATCACTCACCTTACCGTCTTGCACCACTTGAAGGTGGCAGGTGTAGAGGTTGGGGTCGCCATATCCGTTGGGCTACCAGAGGCGTGGGTTGTGAAGAATAAGTTGGTTGAACTGCTCCTTGGTGAAGCGGAACTCGCGCGTCTGTCCGGCCCATACCCAGGCTTCCGTCTCAAACTCTATCTGCCCTGGCATGATGACACCTTTGACACGTGCCAACTGGTCCTTCTGGGTGAGGTTGGACACGGTCATCTTAAGGTCGATGTCGGCCTTGGCACGGGTGGTGAGATGGGTGCGCAACCATGGATCGATGATTTTGCAATGGCCCGTCTCGCTCAACCAAATCTTGTCCGTGATACCACTGTTGAGTCCAGGTACGTAAGGCATCCAGTTCCATCCGGCGCTGGAGAGATAGTTGGGACTGCCTTGGTTGGCCAGAGGTGTCTTGGGGATGTGAACGAGTATCTCAAGGAGATTGTCGCCCTCTCGCTTGACAACCTCCGTGACTTCATATCGGCCTCTCTCCATAAAGCCATCCAAGCGACCTAGCTGACGGCCATTGAGCCACACTTCTGCTGAACGGTTCACTCCATCGAGGTTGAGCCAGATGTGCGGAAGGGTGAAGTCGGCAGGTAGGTGAAAGTGCGTTCGATACCAGAAACTCTGGTCGTACTTCTTGCGATCCACCTGCTGGATGTTGTCCGCAAAGTTGGGATCTTTCTCTTGTCCGGCCGATACATAACTGTGGAAAACCGTACCGGGAACGATACCCTTGACGGCCGGCACTCCTGTTGTGGGCAGAGCTGGACTGACCTCCCACTGGATGTCGGCATTGTCCGAACAAAGAGAGTACCTCTGGGCCAAAGAGACAAGAGGCAGTAAGAGGCAGAGAGCGATAAAGAGAGAAAAGACTCGTGCTTGCATGGTTTGGTGGGTGTTAGGGATGGTTTTGCTAATGCAAAACCCACAGTAGCTTATCGTCGACTGATTGATAAAGATTTACTTATGGTTTAAGCGATCTTTTTGTTTCTCATCTTTTATTTACTATTTATTAATAGAAAGGGCTGGGACGTGAGAGTCTCAGCCCTTTGCTTATGAGTTTATAGGGGATTTAATCTTCTACTACACTTACCTTGGCGGCCAGACCCTTGCACTTGTCGCGAAGGGCATCCTGTGAGGCGTTGAGCTCGTCCCAGCATACGACCACACCCATACGGCGACCTACATGAGCCACGGGTTTCTTGAAGATGCGGATGTCAGTACAAGAGGCTGCACAAACGTCCTCCACTCCTGTATAGTCGGGCTTATCGGTCTCTACTTCGGAAAGAACCACAGCTGAGGCTCCTTGGCGGTAGAGGGTAATCTCGGGGATGGGCAGACCGAGTACGGCACGTGCATGAAGTTCAAACTCTGAGAGATTCTGCGTCTGTGCGAGTGTCACCATACCCGTATCGTGTGGACGGGGAGAGAGCTCGCTGAAGATGACCCCTTCCTTCTCGCTCACGAAGAACTCGACACCCCAGATGCCGGCACCTGTGAGGGCTTCCGTCACCTTGTCGGCCATCTCCTGAGCCTGCAAGAGATGCTCCGATTTCATGACACGAGGTTGGAAGCTTTCGCGATAGTCACCACCCTTCTGTACGTGTCCGATGGGGGCACAGAAGAGAGTCTTGCCATCCTTCTGGGTGACGGTAAGGAGGGTGATCTCATAGTCGAAGGGGATGAACTGCTCCACGATGACTTCCTTCAAGTCGCCACGGGCACCACCACAGGCACACTCCCATGCTGCAGGAAGTTCCTCAGGGCTGTCCACCTTGCTCTGGCCATGACCACTACTACTCATCAAAGGCTTGATGATGCAGGGGAATCCTATCTTATCTGATGCTTCAACCAACTCTTCGTAAGTCTTTGCATACAGGTAGTTGGCAGTCTTAAGTCCAAGTTCGGTGTGAGCCAACTCACGGATAGCCTTGCGGTTCATGGTGAAGTTGACCGCACGTGCACTGGGAACCACCTGTATACCCATCTCCTCACACTCAAAGAGCTTCTCAGTACGGATGGCCTCTATCTCGGGCACGATGATGTCGGGCTTCACTTCCTCCACGGTACGCATCAAGGCATCACCATCGAGCATGCTAAACACTCTACGCTCATCTGCCACCTGCATGGCGGGTGCATCATCGTAGCTGTCGCAAGCCACTACATACTGTCCTAATCTTTTACACGCAATGACGAATTCCTTACCGAGCTCGCCACTTCCTAATAATAATATTTTCTTCATAAAGCCTCACCCCCGCCTCCCCACAAAGGGGAGGAGCTCCATATCCTATTGGGGGTGAATGGAGATGTTTTTTACTGATGCTGATCTCTGAGGAGATCGTTGACGGTTTTAACGGGATTGAAAGTCTCGAGGGGAACTTCTACGAAGACGGTGGACCAGTTGCTCATGGCACCATTCCAGAGGCCGGGAAGCTCAAGAGCCTTGAGTTCGCGACCGTTCTTACTCTTGTAGGAGATGAAGCCTGTGGCGGGATCCACGAACTCGGGAAGGTTGAACTTCTCACCCTTGTAGTCACGGATGGCACACACGAGGTCCACGGGATTGAAGTGGGTACCCTGGGTAAACATCTTCATGTACTCCTCATTGTTGGTATCGATCTGACTGCTCTCGAGAATCTGCAAGCTGACGCTACCATCGGGATTGTATGCCAAGAACGGACCACCACCGGGTTCGCCCACATTCTTTACTACACCACACACGCGCATGGGTCGATTGAGGGTCTTGCGGAGGTAGTTGACCAGTTCGGCATCCTCCATATCCTTCAGTCCGGGCATGTCGGTGAAGAGTTCGTGGCGTACGAAGTGGATGATCTCCTCGATATCCTCATGCTTATACTTGCCACCATCCAAGAGTGCGATATACTCAAACACCTTCTTCTGCAAGCTTACAAGCACACCGGCGATGACCTGCTTGTAGGTGACGGTGGGCTGCTTGAGACGATCGGGCACGACATTGTCGATATTCTTGATGAAGACCACATCGCTCTGGAGATCAGAGAGATTTTGTATCAATGCTCCATGGCCACCGGGACGGAAGAGGAGCTTGCCATCATCGGTACGGAAGGGCTCGTTGTCCATGGTAGCCGCCATGGTGTCGGTAGAAGGCTTCTGCTCGCTGAAGCTTACATGGTACTTGATGCCATACTTAGCCTCATACTCGGGCAAGACACGCTCTACGAGTTCCTCAAAGAGTGCACGATGCTCGGTGCTCACGGTGAAGTGAACATCGGCCTCACCCTTACTGCTGGCATATAGAGCAGCCTCCACCAGATGCTCTTCCAGGGGAGTACGAGCCTCGTCGTCATAGCTGTGGAACTGCAAGAGACCCTTAGGCAACTGGCCATAGTTGAGACCATCGGCACCCAGCATATTGCATACCACGGCCTTGTAGTCACCCTCTGCGATGAGTGCATCTACACCCTTGCCCTCATTGACATGACAGGCATCGTCGAGGGCCGAGAAGAAGGCGAAGTCGTGGATGTGCTCGAAATATTTCTTCTCAAAGTCGGTCGTGGGGACATCGTAGTCGGCATCGACAAACTCAAACATATTCTTAAACATACGGCTGGCAGCACCACTGGCGGGCACGAACTTCGTGATGTGGTGACCTTCGCCCATGTAGGCCTTCCAAGCCTCTACATAGGAAGCTGTCTCTTCGGTTGTGGGCTGGAGAATGCCATTGCCTACCGAAGCTGCTGCACGAAGGCGAAGGAAGGGAAAACCAGTACGAAAATTGTCAAGTTGAGCCTTGATTTGCTCTTCACTGATGCCCTTGGTCTGGAGCATCTCTTTGTCTTGGGGTGTTAACATATTAGATAGTTTATGTTATGTGGGAAATTATTTCGTCACAAATTTAATAAAAAAGATTGAAATTAGGGACTTTTATTCGATATAATTTCGTAACTTTGGAAATGATTGTACGAAAGCTGTACCAACCAAACAACAGAACAGGCCTATGGAAATGCCATTTTTCACAGAAGAAGAAAGAAGCGAACTCCTCTATCTGCACCACGAACTGAAGAAGAGAGCGCACGACATATTGCTCGAAGACGACGACAAGAAACTGAAGCAATACCTCCAGCAAGCCATGGAAAGCGGTATGCTTCAGCGAGATGACTTTGGGCTCAATCCTATCCTAAAAGACATGCAGACGGCTCTCATCGTGGCAGACGAGATAGGCATGACACGCGGAAGTGTAGTGGGTGTGATGCTGACCAATGCCGTACGTTGTGGCGTGTGTACGCAAGAGGATGTGAAGCGTGAGTTTGGCAATGATGTAGCCGTGGTGCTCCATGGTCTGCTTCGTGTCAACTCCCTCTACCAGAAGTCGAGTGCCGTGGAGAGTGAGAACTTCCGCCAGCTTCTCGTGAGCTTTGCCGAAGATATGCGCGTGATCCTCATCATGATAGCCAACCGCCTCAACGTGATGCGACAGATACGCGACACCCAGAATGACGAGGCACGCCAGAAGATAGCCATGGAGAGTGCGTATCTCTATGCTCCCCTCGCCCATAAGCTCGGTCTCTACAAACTTAAGAGCGAACTTGAGGATCTCTCGCTCAAATACATGGAGCACGATGCCTACTATCACATCAAGGAGTGTCTCAATGCCAAGAAGGAGAGTCGTGAGGCCTACATAGCCAACTTCATCGGTCCCATCGAGAAGAAGCTTGTAGAAGCAGGACTCCATTTCCATATGAAAGGTCGCACCAAGAGCATCCACAGCATCTGGCAGAAGATGAAGAAGCAGAAGGTGGATGTGGACGGTGTGTACGATCTCTTTGCCATACGCATCATCCTCGACTCTCCGGTGGAGCGCGAGAAGCAGGACTGCTGGCAGGTGTTCAGCATCATCACGGATATGTACCAGAGCAATCCCAAGCGTATGCGCGACTGGCTCTCCGTACCGAAAAGCAATGGCTATGAGAGTCTGCACATCACCGTGCTCGGACCTGAACAGAAATGGGTGGAGGTGCAGATACGTACCGAACGCATGGACGACATCGCAGAGCATGGTCTGGCCGCTCACTGGCGTTATAAGGGCGTGAAGGGCAATCAAGGCGGGACGGACGAATGGCTGGCATCGATACGTGCTGCCCTTGAGTCCAATGATGACATGCAACTCATGGACCAGTTCAAGATGGACTTGGTAGAGGACGAGATATTCGTCTTCACTCCCAAGGGCGACCTCTTCAAACTGCCCAAGGGTGCCACCGTACTAGACTTTGCCTATGCCATCCATACCAAGGTGGGTGACCACTGTATCGGAGCGAAGATAGGCAACAAGAACGTGACCATACGCCAGCCTCTGCAGAGTGGTGACCAGGTGGAGATATTGACCTCGACCAACCAAAATCCGAAGCAGGACTGGGTGAACATAGTCAAGACAAGTAAGGCCCGTACGAAGATAAAGCAATCTTTGAAGGAGATGCAGTCAGGACAGATCAGCATCGCCAAGGAACTGCTGGAGCGTAAACTCAAGAACAAGAAGATAGAACTCTCCGAGGCCACCTTGATGCACACCATCAAGAAGTTGGGCTACAAGGTGGTGACGGACTTCTACAAAGCCATTGCCGAAGAGACCATCGACATCAACACCATCATCGAGGAGTATCTGGCTCGCCAGCGATTTGAGAAGGGTGAGGAGGTGAGAAGCGATGTGAGAAAGGCGGACGAGTTTGTGATGAACAGTCCCTCGGAGGATCGTCACCACAGCCAGAAGGATGAGGATGTGATGGTCATCGACCAGAACCTCAAAGGTATAGACTTCCAGTTGGCTCGTTGCTGTCAGCCCATCTATGGTGATGACGTCTTTGGCTTTGTGACTGCCACAGGCGGTATCAAGATACATCGCAACGACTGCCCCAACGCGCCTCAGATGCGCCAACGATTCGGCTACCGTATCGTGAAAGCCCGTTGGGCCGGAAAGGGTGGCAGTCAGTATGCTATCACACTCCACATCATCGGCAATGACGACTTGGGTATCGTCAACAACATCACCAGTATCATCTCCAAGGAGGAGAAGATGCTCATGAGAAGCATTAGCATCGACAGTCACGACGGACTTTTCAGCGGTCACCTCACCGTGATGCTCGACGATACCAGCCGACTCCAACAGCTCATCAAAAAGCTCAAGACCGTAAAGGGTGTGAAGAACGTGGAGAGGTCCAGGTAAGACCCCCCTCACCCCCCTTTATGGGGGGGATCAATAGGGCGAAGCTTGATGCGAAGGCCTATTGAGAGGGGAAGAAGAGGCGAAGCTTGATGCGAAGGCCTATTGAGAAGGTAAAGAAATGGGTGGAACTAGAAGAGCGTACTAAACGATAGAGTCACTCTGCCCTTCCGTTGACGGAAGGGTTAATTTAAGCTAGAGGGCTGTGCCCTTGAGCGAAAGATATAAAATAATGAAAGATATGAAAAAGATATTTTCCTTGCTACTTTGTGCCCAGCTTTGTGGCACGATATCGGCAGATAAGTTGCCCGTGAAGCAAATCAAATGGGCAGGACCCTATACCACACAAGCCACCATAAAGACGAATGAGAAGGATGTGTATGGCAAAGATTTTGACGAGAATGCGGGCCTTCGTGACGGCATCTCTCCCATGCTCTTGAAGCAGAGTCAGCAGACTCAGGAGAGCGACAGTCTCTTCACCTTTACGGGTGTCGAGAAGAAGTCGAGTGTGTACTTGGCTGGATTTCATTTTGAAAATACCCATTATGCCCAGTGCAATGTGAAGGTCACGGGCAAGCAACAGCACTTCGTGTATGTGGATGGCAAGATGGGCGGTCAGCAGAATCTCATGCCTGGACGTCATGAGGTGGTGGTGAAGGTGGTATGCCGACCCTGTGAGAATGATACTCTCTCCTTGGCACTCGACACGAAGCAGAGCGACTTTGTCACCATCAACCCGGAAGGCAAGCGTCTCTATACCTTATCTGACTATATGAATGGTGAGAAGGCGAGCACCACCAGCTTGAGTGCCGATGGCAGATACCTGCTCATCAATGCCTCTACCACACGCAATGATGGTAAGGCAGAATGGCGCAAGGA
Source organism: Bacteroidaceae bacterium (assembly GCA_045617275.1). GTDB lineage: Bacteria > Bacteroidota > Bacteroidia > Bacteroidales > Bacteroidaceae > Physcousia. The sequence goes on along the minus strand of JAZLII010000261.1, from coordinate 5,743 downwards.
GATCGTGGACTTGAAGACGGGAGCGAAGCTCTCAGCCGATGGTTTCAAGCAGTGGTGCAGTACAGGTTCGCTCTACATCGCTTCCTCTCGTGGCATACAGCAGGAGACTATATATTATAAGGTAAATCCCGCCACGGGTGAGCGTACCCCATTTTTCACAGACTATACCAACTCGTACGGGTCGATTCTCCCTGGTGAGAAACTGATGCTCGTGAGCAAGAGTACGGAAGGTCCTCGTGAGGACAAGGATGTGCATCAGGTGCTCGAGCCGGACGATCGTCAACCGGGATGGCGCAACCGAACCAACATCCAACTGCTCAATGTGGAGAACGGACAACTCACCTCTTTGACTCAGGGTCAGAATAATACTTATGCGAGTGTCAGTCCCGACGGAAAGAAGGTATTGCTCATGGTCAATGAGAATGACATCACGGAGCGCCCGTTCACCTTCATGTCCGTTTTGCTTTACGATCGTGAGACAGAGAAGATAGATACCCTTGTAAGACGTGACGGTTTCCTAAGCCAATGCAGTTTCTCGCCCGATGGCAAGTATATCGTACTGCAAGGTTCGCCAGAGGCTCTGGGTGGCATCGGCAAGAATGATCCCACCGGCAAGACTCCCAGCATGGTACAGCAGGAGCTCTTCCTCATGAATCTCGCGACAAAGCAGGTGGAGAGCATCACCTTCGACTTCCATCCCAACATCAGCAAGTGGTCTTGGAGCAAAGCCGATGGCCACATCTATGCCCTCTGCGAGAATCGTGACCGACAGGACATCTTCCGCATCAATCCTTTCAAGAAGACGACCCAGCAACTCCCACTCACGGAATGCTACATCAAGAGTTTCTCGCTAGCCGAAGACAAACCCATGCTGAGCTACACGGGTCAGAGCGACTCCAATGCGGACCGTGTGTATGTGGTGGACCTCAAGTCGGGTAAGGAGACTTTGGTGCATGACTGGAATGTGGAGCGAATGGGCGACATTGCCCTCGGTCCTTGTCAAGACTGGAATTTCCTCTCGTCACGAGGTGACTCCATCTATGGTCGCTACTATCTCCCACCACACTTCGATGCCAATAAGAAGTACCCCATGCTGGTGTACTACTACGGTGGCTGTTCGCCCACCGGACGATACCTGGAGAGCTACTACAACTTCCACGGATGGGCGGCCATGGGCTATGTGGTCTATGTGGTTCAGCCCAGCGGTTGTACCGGTTTCGGACAGGAGTTTGCAGCTCGTCATGTCAACACTTATGGCGAAGGAACGGCCGAAGACATCATCGAAGGCACTAAGAAATTCTGCCAAGAGCATCCCTATGTCAACGACAAGAAGATAGGTTGTCTGGGAGCGAGCTATGGTGGATTTATGACGCAATACCTTATGACCGTAACCGACATCTTTGCCGCTGCCATGTCGCATGCCGGCATCAGCAATCCCACGAGCTACTGGGGTTATGGCTACTGGGGTTACAGCTATAGTGCAACGAGTGCAGCAGACAGCTATCCATGGAACAATGAGAAGCTCCTGAGCGGTCAGGCTCCTCTCTTCCGTGCAGACAAGGTTCATACGCCCATCCTCTTCCTCCATGGCGCAAGCGACACCAACGTACCCATCAATGAGAGCATCCAGATGTTTACCGCCCTCAAGATACTGGGTCGTGAGTGTGCTTTCGTGACAGTAGAAGGTCAGGACCACCACATCACGGACTATGAGAAGCAGAAGAAATGGGTCAGCACCTACTATGCTTGGTTTGCCAAGTATCTGCAAGATGATGACACTTGGTGGGAAGCACTCTATCCTACGAAGAATTTGCGATGAGCGTATTACGTTGAGCGTTGAGCGTGTAGCGAAATGTGATTACCGTAACGTGTTGACAGTTATGCGATTACTGTTATGTGATAATAAATATATTTATTATTATTGAATGATTTATCCCAAGAATTTTGAACATAAAATCTCCTTCAACGAGATACGCGATCTGCTGAAGTCTCATTGCCAGAGCAACATGGGCAAGGAGCGTGTGGATGCCATCTCCTTTCTCACGAAGGCCGACGAAATTAACCAACAGCAACGGCATACCTATGAATTCCTCCGCCTGATGGAAGCAGAGGATGAGGTGCCACCCATGGACTTCTTCGACCTTCGTGAGGCTTTCCATCGTATCCGTATCGGTGGTACGTATCTGGAAGAGTCGCAGATGTGGGATCTGAAGCGAAGTCTTGATACTTTGCATGCCTTCATAGCCATCATCCGAAAGGGTGAACGAAAGGAGGGTTTTGGTAAGCATGAAGAAGTGGCCCAGGCCGAGAAGGAGGGGCGCTATGAAGGTAGCAACTACCCCACCCTGTCCATGCTTTCGGATGGTGTGTTTACCTTCCACAACGTGACTCGTCGTATCGAACAGATACTCGACAAATATGGTAAGGTGAAGGATGATGCGAGTCCCGACTTGGCTCGTATCCGACACGAATTGCGCAAGGCAGAAGGTAGTGTGGGACGTACTCTTCACAAGATACTCTCCACCGTGAAAGCAGAGGGTCTGGTGGAGCAGGACGTCAATCCCACTTTCCGTGACGGTCGTCTCGTCATCCCCGTTTCCCCGGGTTTGAAACGAAGAATCAAGGGTATCGTACACGATGAGTCGGCCACGGGAAAGACTGTCTTCATCGAACCGGCTGAAGTGGTGGAGGCCAACAATATGATACGCGAACTGGAAGCTGATGAGAAGCGTGAGGTGATACGTATCTTGCAGGAATTCACCGGTTTGCTTCGACCCAATGTCACCGAACTCCTTCGTGGATGGCAGTTTCTGGCTGACTTGGAGTTCATACGTGCGAAGGCCGAACTGAGCAAGCAGATACAAGGCATCACGCCCCATGTGGAGTCTTCTGCTCTCATCGACTGGACCCTGGCTCAACATCCCCTACTCGCCCTCAATCTCAAGGCTCATGGCCGTAAGGTCGTTCCACTCGATATCGCTCTCGGTACACGTAAGAATCTCGGCAAAGATCAGCGTATACTCATCATCAGCGGACCCAATGCGGGTGGTAAGAGTGTCTGCCTGAAGACGGTGGCTCTACTTCAATACATGCTTCAATGTGGTCTTCCCGTTCCCATGGGTGAGCACTCCAGATGTGGTGTTTTCCAGAGTCTTTTCATCGATATAGGTGACGAACAGAGTATCGATGATGACTTGTCAACCTACAGTTCGCACCTGCTCAACATGAAGCACATGATGCGCTCGAGCAGCAACAGTTCGCTTCTGCTCATTGATGAGTTTGGTGGCGGAACCGAACCAGCTATCGGTGGTGCCATGGCTGAGGCTATCTTGGGAAGATTTCACCAAAAAGGCACCTTTGGTGTCATCACGACTCACTATCAAAACTTGAAGCATTTTGCCGACGGACACGAGGGTGTGGTCAATGGTGCTATGCTCTATGATCGACATGAGATGCAACCACTCTTCCAATTGCAGATAGGCAACCCTGGTAGTTCGTTTGCCGTGGAGATAGCGCGCAAGATAGGTATCCCTGAGGATGTCATCAGTGAGGCTTCACAGATCGTGGGTCAAGACTATATCGATGCCGACAAGTATCTGCAAGATATCGTACGAGACAAACGCTATTGGGAAGGAAAGCGTCAGAACATCCATCAGCAAGAGAAGCAGATGCAACAGACCATTGCTCGCTATGAGGATGAGGTAACTGACCTTCACAGCCAGAGACGAGACATCATCAAGAAAGCTCGTGAGGAGGCCCTTCATATCATAGCCGATGCCAATGCCCGCATCGAGGCTACCATACGCGAGATACGTGAAGCTCAGGCTGAGAAGGAACGTACACGCGAAGCCCGAATGGAACTTCAAGAGTTCAAGGATGCACTTGCTGATGAGTCGACCATGAATGGTAACGACAATGCAGAGGTCATCGAGAAGAAGATGCGCCAGATAGAAGAGCGCAGAAAACGTAAGGCCGAGCGAAAAGCTAAGAAAGCCAAGGATGCTCAAAATGCATCACAAAATTCTGATGGAGCAAATGGTGAAATAGGTGTAATTGTCTCAGGAAACTTGGGAGCTTCAAACATAACCAACTCCACCTCTGGTGGCAATGCAGACTCCTCTCTACATTTTCCCAGTCGGCAAAAGTTGGGAGAAGCGGGGGTGAGTCTTTCCTCTTTCGTTCGCATCAAAGGTCAGACCTCGGTTGGCAAACTGGAAAGTATCGATGGCAAGCGGGCCACAGTGGTCTTCGGCACCATGCGTACCATAGTGGACGTCAAGCGTCTGATTCCTGCCGAACCTCCCAAACAAGAGAGCATACAGCAAGTGGCTACCTACTTGAGCAAGGAGACCCGAGAGGATATGCACCAGAGACGCATCAACTTCCATCAGGATCTCGATGTGAGAGGTATGCGTGGAGATGAAGCGCTCAATGCCGTTTCATACTATATAGATGATGCTATCCTTGTGGGGGCCTCTCGCGTACGTATCCTTCACGGAACTGGCAATGGCATCCTTCGTACCTTGATACGGCAATATTTGAAGACTGTCGCTTCCATCACCTCTGCTCGTGATGAGCATGTACAGTTCGGTGGTGCCGGTATTACAGTAGTGGAGTTCAAGTAAGGGGTCGAAGCTGAAACAACAACAAAAACAACAAAAACAACGACCGACGTTAACTTGTAATTTTTTCACTTGAAGCGAAGAGTATAATTCTATTTAATATACTTTTCCACGCTACTTGTAAATCACTCATAATAATTAAAAAAAAGGTAAGTGCTCTAAAAAGTACTTACCTTTATTCTTTGATGCAATATTGTAGCAATTCGTGCATCGTGCCATTGAAGACACTGCAATCCACTTTACCTTTGATGCCGTCCACCTCACCTATATCGGTATACTGCCACATCATCCAGTTGCCTTCGTATCCCAGTTCCTGCTGGTAGTATCGTGCTATCCAGAGTGGATACTGGTTGAGCACAGGCGTATTGAGATTGTTTCTTTTAAAGTCAAAGAAAGAATAGATGATGGGGCGTACGCCATAGTGCTGTTCCACGATCTCCAGCCATGTGAGCACATCGTCTTGCAATTGCCTTGGGGAGAGATTGCCTATCTTCTCAATATCGAGGATGGGAGGAAGGTCGCCAGGATGTAATGACACATTATTTATATAATACTGTGCCTGCTTGCGAGGGTCACATCCAGGGATGAAGAAATGGTAGGCTCCCGTCACGATATGTCTCTTACGTGCCTGCTGGATATTGTCCTTGAAGCGTGTATCCTTTAAGTTGAGGCCTTCTGTAGCTTTGATGATGACAAAGCGAATGGGATTGCCATTGAGATCGGCCTCTTGCAGTTTGGCCCAATCTATCTTCTGCTGATAGTGGCTCACATCAATACCTCGTACCTCAAAGCCTTCGGGTTCGGGCACATTGCCAAACTGAGCCCTCCAACGCATATTGAAAGGCCCTACAAAGATGTAGTAGAGCACAAAAGCATAGAGCGCCACCATCACGATGCCAGACGTCCACAGTATCCACGAGGGCAGACGTCTCAAAAAGCGCAGGAAGCCACTTTGCTTCTTGCGTCTTTTCCGACGAGGAGCCTTCCTGCGAGGAGCACTCTTCGGGTGTGCCTTATGTGGATGGATGGTAGCCATGGATATAGGAAAAGAAATGCCTGGATTGGGATGTTCCAATCCAAGCACTTCTATATGTGGTCTTATTACTTAGACTGCTCGAGAG
>JAZLII010000260.1:0-4130 GCA_045617275.1 Bacteroidaceae bacterium | reverse complement strand
AGACGGCGATGCAGGTTCGTCAGCGCTGGCCACAGAGTCAGTACCAAAGCCTGGGCATCCCCACATGGCTCTACGGGCACGAACCCTCTACCCCTTTGGCCACACATATCGCCAAGTATTTCGACAACAGCATTCGGGAGGGCGGCATCCTCACCATCGCCATGGGAGGTATCGTCTATACACCCGGTTCGGCTGGCACCTTGCAGGAGATCTTCCAAGACGCCGTGCAAAACCACTACCTCAGTTATGGTATCAGTAGCCCCATGTGCTTTTTGGGCGAACAGTACTGGAGTGAAGAAGTTCCAATCTATACCCTCATACAAGACCTGGTGAAGAAAGGACGATACAAAAATCTCATCCTCGCCATCAGCGATCAAGAAGAAGCCATCATCAAAGTGCTGCAAGACTTCCGCGATCAGAAATAAGTGATAGGCATTTGACGGTAGGGGCGATGAACGCATGGGTATGTGATATGAGCGTATGGGTATGCGATATGAGCGCATGGGTATGTGTTATGAGCGCATGGGTATGCGATAAGAGCGCATGGTGGGCGATAGGAGCGCATGGTGGGCGATAGGAGTGTGAAAATAGGCAATTATGGCAGAGGTGCAGCTTACTTTTGGTAGAGATAGGGATGGAAGGTTGAGGAATATCCTGGAGGTGTCCAATGGTCTTTCCTGTGCGTGTACCTGTCCAGGGTGTGGTGCGGTGTTGGTGGCAAAGAATGGGGGATCGAATGTGCATCCGCATTTTGCTCATGCAAGTGGGCAGGCTTGCCATGGAGGGCACGAGTCCGAGCTACATCTTTTGGCCAAAGAGATACTGCAAGACACAAAAGCCATCATGCTCCCACCCTACGGAAAAATATACAGAGGAGGAATGCAAACCTTCAAAGAGATGCATGCCGAAGTTCGCACCACACTCCAACCCCATCAAAGTCGAGGCACCTACCAAGCCCCCACAGAAAGACAAGGCACCCACCAAGGCCCCACAGATAGGAAAGACACCTACCAAGGGCTTAGTCCTTCTCCCACAAGGCAGGGGTATCTCCAGCCGGACCTCATCGGCACTCAGACAAACCCAAAGACAGGACAGACATCGAGTCTATGGATAGAGATAAGGGTGACACACGAGATCGGTCCCGAAAAATATGAGAAGATCAAGGAGATGGGCATCGCCTGCATCGAAATAGACCTTTCTCTCTACAAGGACCAGGAAGTGACCCGTGACCAACTGCGCCACTACCTCCTCAACTCCACCGAGGGACGTACATGGATCAACAACCCCACCCTGGAGAGAAAGCGACAGGAGCAACAGGCTCAGCGACAAGCCTACGCCCAGCAGATGCAAGCCCAACGCACCTACACCCTGCAGATGCAATCTCAAGGTACCAGCACCCAGCAGATGCAGACAGGCGAGCAGGCACGAACCAGCCAACTTCAGCCAAAGCAACCGAATACACCAAAGAAGAACCTTGTATCTCGAGAATATTGCAACAATTGTTCTTCCCACTCCACTCGGACAGCCATCCTCAAGGAGATGGACTTGCAGAAATTTCCCGCCCACTACAAAAATCTCATCCTACGCCACCCTCTCTCATGGCTGAAAGAGAAAATCATCCATCCGATGCCTCTCAACCCCAAGGACTACATCGTGACGATCGGCAACGACACACTCTATCTACCTACCTCCTCCCCCGACGTCTACGGAGCCTCTGTGTCTCCCTCCAAACTCAAGCAAAACCAACGTGCCATAGCTTTCTTCTCTCATACGCTCCCACATCTCGTACAGACCATAGGTGCTAAGTGTGACCACATACAAGGGTATGAGGACAACCTAGACGGCAAACTACGGGTGGTTTGTGGGCTCACCACGGGTGGAATTGAAAATTGAACCGATCGAACAGCGAAGGCAGAGTGGTGCTTGCACCTGCTATGCTGAGTCGTGAGAGAGGAAGACCAAAGGTCAAGGCCGCGGGTAAGCGAGAGCAGAGCATCAAGCTTGCTTGAATGCTATGCCGAAGGACGCGACTAAGTGAGAGCAGATCCAAGCTGGCTTGAGCTCTGCCGAGCGTGAGCGTTCTCGACGAAGTCAATAGGGAGCGGGCTCGAGGCGTACCCTCAAAATGAAAGGGACGTTGGGCGTTGAGCGGGAAGTTAAATGAAGACGCCTTCCTGACGAAGGAGAGCACGCTTACGCTCTATCTCGGGTCCTTCAACTTGACCGCAAAAGCCTCCGATCTTGCCAGAAGAGGAGATGACACGATGACAGGGTACACAAAAATCGAGAGTGAAATGTGTAAGCCCTTCTGGTACACCCTCATACTCTGGAAGCACCGGACAACCCACAGCAAAAGGATTGCGCCGTAGGGCCTGACCTATGGCCTGCGATGACCGACAGGAAATACAGTTCCCCAAGGCCTTATACGTAATGGTATGGCCTTGGGGAACGTTGAGTAATGCCAGATAGACTCTTCGCTGGAAAGCAGTAATGCCACTTGCGTGCGCTACGAGTGCTTGGAGCGATGAACGCTGAGCGTCGAGAGCGGCGCGATGAGCGTCGAGAGCGGCGCGATGAGTGTCGAGCGTGGAGTCCATCACTTTGTGATACCCTTCTCCAGATACTCAGCGAGATTGGTACGCATGACGCTGGCTACATGGTCGGCAGCCACCTTTTGCATGTCGTGCTGAACCATGATCTGTACCAACTGCTCGAAACTGGTGGTCTGAGGATTCCATCCCAACTTGGTCTTGGCCTTGGTGGGATCACCCCAAAGATTGACTACGTCGGTGGGGCGATAGAAGTCGGGCGAAACAGCCACTACGGTCTTGCCAACCAACGAGGATGCAGATGACGAAGACACGGATGTACAGATGCCGACTTCATTGACACCTTCACCCTCCCACTTAAGTTCGATGCCGGCATGATGGAAGGCCAGAGTGGCGAACTCGCGAACGGTATGCTGTACACCGGTGGCAATGACAAAGTCCTCTGCCTTCTCCTGCTGAAGGATGAGCCACATACACTCCACATAGTCCTTGGCATAACCCCAGTCGCGAAGCGAATCGAGGTTGCCCAAGTAGAGACACTCCTGCTTACCCTGTGCGATACGAGCCGCAGCAAGGGTGATCTTACGAGTAACGAAGGTCTCGCCACGACGCTCACTCTCATGATTGAAGAGGATGCCGGAACAGCAATACATATTGTATGCCTCACGATACTCCTTGATGATCCAGTAGCCATAGAGCTTTGCTACAGCATAGGGGCTGTAGGGATGGAAGGGTGTATTCTCATTTTGAGGGACTTCCTCCACCTTACCATAAAGTTCGGAGGTAGAGGCCTGATAGATACGGCAAGAATCCTCAAGATGATTGGTACGAACAGCCTCCAGGATGCGAAGTACACCTACAGCATCGACATCGGCCGTAAACTCAGGTGCATCGAAGCTTACCTGTACATGGCTCTGCGCAGCCAGATTGTATATCTCGGTGGGGCGAACCTGACCAACGAGCTTCACCAATGACATGGAGTCGCCCATGTCGGCATAGTGAAGATGGAAATGAGGAGTACCCTCCAGATGAGCGATACGCTCACGATAGTCGACAGACGAGCGACGGATGATACCGTGAACCTCGTAACCTTTAGCCAAAAGAAACTCGCTCAAGTAAGAGCCGTCCTGTCCGGTAACACCGGTGATAAGTGCAATGTTTTTCATATTTTGATATCAAGAATTTACGTGAAAATATGTGGGCGCCAGAGGCGCTGGATTATTTTCAATATTTTATTTTTGGCATTGGCATTTTCATCAAAACTTGTTTTGATAATTTTCGAGCACCCAAGACAGTAGAAAAGTAATTAAAGTGCTCATTTTCAAATTGAAAATTTTTGAAGCATCAAGATTGCTGTTTCAGAAAAGGGCAATTTAAAAATGCGCTTCAATGCACTGTAATTGCTGTTTAGGGAAGCGCGAAAATCAGTTATTAACATAACTGGAAAATGCAAATGCCGAAAATAAAATAAGAAAAAATCGAATTTACTTTAATTCTTTATTAATTGAAATTTGGAAAGTTTTGAACGGGGAAAACAAGCACTTTAATACATTAATAATACTTGGAAGTGCTTAGAAAACT
>JAZLII010000259.1:0-11470 GCA_045617275.1 Bacteroidaceae bacterium | reverse complement strand
CTTAGGGTTGTGCGAAGCGGTGACGTTGACACCTGCCTGAGCCTTGAGCTGACGGATAGCGAATGAGATCTCTGGAGTAGGGCGGAGGCTCTCGAAGAGATAAGCCTTGATGCCGTTGGCGCTGAAGATAGCAGCTACGCTCTCAGCAAACATACGGCCGTTGTTGCGGCAGTCGTGACCTACGACAACGCTCTTGCCACCCTCGGGGAATGCCTTGTTGATGTAGTTGGAAAAACCCTGGGTAGCCATACCCACGATGTACTTGTTCATACGGTTGGTACCGGCACCCATGATGCCACGCAGACCACCTGTACCGTACTCCAGGCTCTGATAGAAGGCATCTACCAGTGCAGTCTTGTCTGAAGACTCGAGCATAGCGCTCACTTCACTCTTTGTGTCGGCATCGATGATGGGACTATTCAGCCACTCCTGTGCCTTGGCTTCGCAAGCCAAAATCAAATCTTGTTCCATTTTCTAATTATATTTTTGGTTATGTTTGTTTTTTTTGAGGAATCGGGAAATCGATAATTCGATAATTCGAAGAATCGATTATCCGAGTTTCTGTTTTCTTACTGTCCAGGTGTTCTGTATCTCTCTCCTGCCTGCTTCACGATCTGGCGGCGATAGGCCTCGGGATAACCGGGACGCTTCACGGGCACCTGTACGCCACCGGCCGTCTTCTTGTAGCGGCCATTCTCATCCACATCCTTGACAGTCATGTCGTTGTACTTCACGATGAGACGCTGAGCGAGCTGCATCCACTCGTCGGTCATACCACCGGCCATGCGGTGAGAGTAGTCCGAGAGGTACTGTCGGGCCTCAGCCTCCGACATGCCAGCCACGCGGGTCTCCACATCCTTCTGCAGGTTGTTGTAGTCCTTCTCCAGACGGTCGCGCACAGCCTGCAGTTCGGGGAAGAGCTGGTTGTAGCGATAGTACACCATGTTGCTCACCCAGTTGCAGAGCCAGAATGCCGACTTGAAGGAGAAGTTGAAGGTGTCGGCCGTCTTCTCATTGTAGGGGATGGGTGCTTCCTTCGTACAGCAGTACACGGGGGTGAGAGCCACCATGTTGGGGTCGTCGTTGCCAAACCACAGGCAGCAGCCCACATAGTCGGGCAGCCATGAGCGCATCTGGCTCACATAGATGCACGAAGCCTGCTGGGTGCTGATGGGACGCTCGTTGAAATACTTCACGCCATCCACCTCATAGTTGAGAGGCGTGGGACGATAAGGCATCTCATACGGGCCCATACCCAGGTCGCTCAGTATCTCCAGCGGTGTACCCTCATAGTGGTCGCGCATCATGTTCTTCACATCCTGAACGCTCAACTTCTGCTTGGGACGGACATAGAGAGGCATGGGATTCTTGAGGTTCTCACCCTTGGCATAGTCGAGGTACTTGCTCATGTCGAGCGCAGCCCAGCGGTTGAAGTAGCTCCACACGCGAGCCTCGCAGAAGCGGGCACCGCCGAAGTCCAGGGGATTGTAGGCATCGGCAAAGCTGAAGTCGCTGTCCTTACCGCTGAAATAACCCTTCTCGCGGGCAAAGGTGATGCAGTCCTTGCTGTAGTAAATACTGTCGCCCACATTGTAGAAACCGAGCTTCTTGTCTATCTTCTTAGCCTGAGGGAACTCGCGTATGCGGCTCTGGTTGGCATGTCCGGAGATGCAGTCGTCGGGGATACGCACAGCAGCCCACACGGCACCTTTCACGCCCTTGCCCTTACCGATGACATCCATCACCCACACCTCGTTGGGGTCGGCCACGGTGAAGCTCTCGCCCTCACTCTGGTAGCCGTACTCGTTCATGAGTTCGCTCATCAGCTTGATGGCCTCTCTGGCCGTCTTGGCACGCTGCAGGGTGACGGTCATCAGACTTCCGTAGTCCAGCAGGCCGTCGCCTTCCCAGAGTTCCTCACGACCTCCGAAGGTGGTCTCAAAGACGGTCAACTGATGTTCGTTGACCAGACCGATGACCTGATAGGTCTCCTCCACCTCGGGTATCTCGCCCAGGTAGTTGTTGGTCTCGTAGTGGTACAGAAATCTCGTATCCCCTGCCTTATGCTTGGCATGAGGGTAGAAGAACAAGTGTCCGTATGCTCCATAGTCGTCGCTCGAATACGACACGATGGTCGAACCGTCTACCGAAGCCGCACGGCCAACGATGAGGTTGGTACAGGCGTTGGAAATTAAAAATGAAAAATTAAAAATTAAAATTGATAAACAAAGTCTTTTCATTGAATATTCTAAATAACAATCTGGACAGATGCCACGAATAACACGAGTTCGCATCTACAAATGCGTGTCACCACGCAAGCACGAGTTTACATCTACAAACGCATACAAATCACGCAAGCACGAGTCCAAATTTTAATTTTTAATTTTTAACTTTTAATTTTTAATCACCAGTTTGTCACTTCCTGCGGCCTTGAAACTCATGTCGAGTCCTTTCACACTGTGGGTCAGTGCACCGAAGGAGATGAAGTCCACACCAGCCTTGGCATAGGGGATCATGGTGTCGAAGGTGATACCGCCCGACGACTCGGTCTCGGGACGGGCGATGCCATGCTGCTGGGCATAGTCTGCCACCAGCTTCACAGCCTTCTCGGTGTCGGCAGGGGTGAAGTTGTCGAACATGATACGGTCACAGCCCTCGGCCAGAGCCTCGTCCAGCTCCTTCCAGTTGCGCACCTCGCACTCTATCTTGAGGTCCTTGCCATGGTCCTTGCAGTACTGCTTGGCACGGCTGATGGCATTGTGCACGCCGCCGCAGAAGTCGATATGGTTGTCCTTCAGGAGGATCATGTCGAAGAGGCCGATGCGATGATTCTTGCCACCACCTATCTTCACCGCCTCCTTCTCCAGCATACGCATGCCGGGCGTGGTCTTGCGGGTGTCGAGCACACGGGTCTGGGTGCCGGCATCGATGAGGGCCTGCTGGTACTTGTGGGTCATGGTGGCGATGCCGGACATACGCTGCAGGATGTTGAGCATGAGGCGCTCCGTCTGCAAGAGGCTCTGCACCTTACCCTTCACGCTCATCACGATGTCACCGGGCTTCACATGGGCACCGTCCTGGATGTACACCTCCACCTCCATCTCGGGATCGAAGCGGTGGAACACCTCCTTGGCTATCTCCACACCGGCAAATATGCCTTCCTGCTTGATGAGCAACTTACTCTCGCCCATCTCCGTCTCAGGGATACAACACAAGGTGGTGTGGTCGCCATCACCTATATCTTCAGCAAAAGACAGATCGATGAGTCTGTCGTTCAATTCTTCTACACTAAGCATAGTAATATCTGTTTTTTATGTTTTTCCTTGTTCTTCTGGTGCCGACGGTAGAGAAGGGCCGACACACCTTATTATAAAATAAAACCATGCAAATATACACTTTTCTTGCCAATATACCATCATCCCTTTTTCATTTTATAGCCATATTAGCATAAAAAAGTGAAAAAGTTTGGGGGAAGTCAACTTTTTGCGTAAATTTGCCTAATCGAAACATCCACGAAAAGACGAAACAAGAATTTAAACTATAGGAAAATTATGAAAGCATTCAGATTCATCATTGCCGCATTGCTTCTCATGGGTAGCACTTGCGTATGGGCCGACGATCGCAACCTCGACGACATGTCGGACAAGGAACTCAGCACCTATTTCCAGCAGAAGATCAACGAGCTCAACGCTGAGATCAAGCTCGTCAACACCAAGCTGAAGGCCGACAAGGACAATGTGGACCTCCATCGCCAGCTCACCAACTGCAAGTCGGAGCTCACCATCATCAAGAACAACAAGAAGGTGGTAGACAACGCTATCAAGACTCGCGCTAAGGCAGACGCCGCAGTGGAGAAGGCAGAGAAGGCCATCCAGAAGGCTGAGAAGCTGAAGCAGCAGGCTAAGGACCTGGCCAAGAAGGCTGAGACCGCTGCTCGCGAGGCACTCAAGGCAAGACAGTAATTCCGCTTTTCCTCCTCCCTCCACACGGCAGAGAGCAGGAAGCGACACTCAGACCCATAGTCCCGTCATCCACCTGCGATGATGGGACTTTATTGAATACTCTTACTCAACGGGACATCCTGCCCCACCCTACATCGCAAATCATCATGGAAAAACTCCTCAGTCTCATAGCAGACATACAGCACACCATGCTCCAGAGAGGCCTCACCCTCTCTACAGCTGAGAGTTGCACAAGTGGTCGCATAGCCTCCAGCCTCACCAGCATCGACGGTTCGTCGGGCTACTTCCAAGGAGGCCTCATCGCCTATCAGGACCATCTCAAGATAGCGCATCTGGGCGTGAGTGCCAGCGACATAGAGCGCTTCGACGTGGTGAGCCAGCCCGTGGTGGAGCAGATGGTACGTGGCGCCTGTGCCCTTTTCCACACCGATTTTGCCCTAGCCTCCACAGGCTATACAGGAGGAGGCACGGCAGACATCCCTGCCGGCACGGTATGGATAGGTTGGGGCCGTCCCGGCGATGTCCACTCCCTTTGCCTCACCGGCGACCTGGGTCGACAGGCCAACACGCAGCGTGCCGTGGATACCGTACTCCAGTGCTTCCGCGACTATCTGTCGGACTCTATCTCAAATGTCACATTGTAACCGCTGATGGGATGTACTCTCAGTGTCAAAGAAAATTGCTGCATCATAAGTATCTGACGCGAGAGGGAGAGACCAATGCCAGAACCTGATGGCTTGGTCGTAAAGAAGGGGATGAAGATCTCCCGAGCCACATCGTCGGGAATCGTCTGTCCGTCGTTGCTAAACTGAAGTGTACCCCACAGGTTGGCGCCCTGTCTGGGGGAGGGAATGTACCTGACACCTATCTTCTTGGCACCAGCCTCACTGGCATTCTTCACTAGGTTGATGAACACCTGGCGAAGGAGACCTTCGTCGGCCTTGACAGTCAGGTCGTCGGGCACATCTATACTCCAAAGTATTGTAGGATAGAGCGTTGCAAGAGAAGTGAAGAACGAATGCAGACGAACATCCTTCATCACGGGATCCTGCAACTGAGTCAGTTTCCTATAGCTGTCCACAAATGCAGCAAGCCCCATGCTCGTGTCGTGGATGGCCCTTATACCCTCCTCGTAGGGTGACCCCTTGATGCTGGGACTTTGCAGATAGGCTTGACTGATGGACTGTATGGGAGCTGTGGCATTCATGATCTCGTGGGTCAGTACGCGAGTGATGCGTTGCCACGACTCCACCTCGTTGTGGGCTACGAGTTTCTGGATGTCCTGACCCATGTCGTTGAGTGCCTCTTGTAAGGCTTTTTCGCCAAACAGCAACCCCTTGGTGGGCAGTCGAAATGAGAAGTCACGATGGCGTATGGCATCGCGCATCAGCTGTGCCCTCTCCCTCAGCAGGCACTGATGACGATAAAACAGCAGTCCCCCTCCTACTCCACAGAGAGGAAGGACAACATAAAGTATAGTCTCCAGCCAGCTCATCGCGACGTCCACACTCAGCCCAATTTTAACTTTTAATTTTTAATTTTCAACTTGTTATACAGCGTCTGTCTCGTGATGCCGAGCAGTTCGGCCGCCTTGCTCAGATTGCCGTGACACTTGTCCACCACCTTCTTGATGTGCTCCTTTTCCAGCTGGTCGAGCGACTGGACCTCCTGTGTCTTGTCGATGGCATCTTTGAGTTTGCGGATGAGGTCGTCGTTGTCCCAGGGTTTGGTGACGAAGTCCACGGCCCCGCTCTTCAAGCCCCTCACGGCGAGCTGCACATCGGCATAGGCGGTGATCAGCACTATGGGGATGTCGGGATGCTTGCGATGGATGGCAGACAGCCATATCATACCCTCCTGGCCTGAGTTCACGCCCAAGGTGAAGTTCATGTCGAGCAGTATCACGTCGATGTGCTCCTGCTGTATGGTGGCCAGGATGGCATCGGGCTTGGAAAGGGTGACGATGCGCTCAAACACTCCCTCAAGGCATATCTTCACGGCCGTGAGTATGGCAGGATTGTCGTCGACGACAAGGACGGTATTATAATTCATAATTCACAATGCATAATTCACAGTGCATAATTCACAATGCATAATTCTCAATGCAAAGATAGGCAGTTTCATTCATAATTCACAATGCATAATTCATAAATTTTATGTCTTTAGATGAAAAGTGTATGATTTTCATACAGTATTGTGTATAATTATCATACAATCCACCTTTAGAGGCTGTAAAAGGCATGGTTCGTTTCCTTATTAGGGATACCTTTGCAGCAGAAAAATCAAGCCACGATGAAGAAGACCACGATCCTACTGCTGCTTACCGTCTGCCAGAGCATGCTTGCCGCAGATGCCGACACCCTGGTACTGGGACTCCCGGATGCCATACGTCTTGCCTTGCAGCAGTCTCCCTCGGCCCAGAGCGCACGCAACGCCTTCCTCTCGGCCCATTGGAACTACCGCTACCATCAGGCCAACTATCTGCCGTCCATCACGCTGTCGTCCTCTCCCTATATCAATAAGGAGATGAATAAGATCACGCAGTCCGACGGTACGGCACGCTTCATCCAGCAAGACCAGTTTGGCGCAGACCTCACACTCAAGGTCAATCAGAACATCAGCCTCACGGGCGGAAGCCTGTTTCTCAAAAGCACCCTCAACCGTATGGATGAGCTGCACGACAAGACCACGGCCTACAGCAGCCAGCCTCTTCTCATCGGCTACGAGCAGAGCCTCTTTGGGTACAACGCCCTGAAATGGGACCGCCGTATCGAACCGCTCCGCTATCGCGAGGCTAAGAAGCAATACGCAGAGACGATGGAGATCATCTCCGCCACCACTTGCAACTACTTCTTCTCGCTGGCCTCGGCACAGACGGAGCTGGAGATGGCACGACAGAACTTCGCCTCGGCCGACACGCTCTACAGCATGGCACAGGGGCGCTACCAGATAGGCACCATCACTGAGAATGAGATGCTTCAGCTGGAGATCAACCGACTGAACGAGGAGACCAGCGTGATGGATGCCGAGATCAACCTCCGGGAGGTGATGCAGAGCGTGCGTTCGTTTCTGGGACTGGAGCAGACGGTGATGCTGAGCCTCATCATGCCCGACAGCGTACCGCAGTTTGAGGTGCCTCTCCAGCATGCCATGGAACTTGCCCTCCAGAACAGCCCCGACCCTGACTACTACCAACTCATACGGAAAGAGAGCGAGAGCTATCTGGCACAGGCCAAGGCCAACCGCGGCTTTCGTGCCGACCTCTACATGCAGTTCGGCCTCTCCCAGACGGGACGGGATGTGCCAAGTTCCTACCGCCATCCCCAAAACCAGGAGTACGCCAGCGTCTCCCTCTCCCTCCCCATCCTCGACTGGGGGCGTGGCAAAGGGCGTGTGAAGGTGGCCCAGTCACAGCTTGCCCTCACAGAGACCCAGGCAGAGCAGGGCATGAACGACTTCCGGCAAAATGTGGAGAAACTCGTCATGCAGTCCAACATGCAGGCCCGCCGCGCCCACATCGCCTCACTCACCGACCAACGTGCCGAGCAGCGCCACGCCGTGGCGCGTCGCCTCTACATCATGGGGCGCAGCAGCATCCTCGACCTCAATGCCGCCATCAACGAGAAGAACTCTGCCAAGCGCAACAGCCTCTCCACCCTCCGCACCTACTGGAGTCTCTACTACACCCTCCGCAGCATGACGCAGTACGACTTTGAACGGGAATTGCCTCTAACCGAGGAACTGCCGTTATAATTCACAAAGCATAATGCACAATGCACAATTGAGCCTACGCATCGTGTTAAATTTTAATTTTTAACTCTTAATTTTTAATTTATATCGTGGATATTCAACTTACTCCCCGTCCCTGGTACGTCAAGTACCGCTACTACCTGCTGGCAGGCACGCTGTTCCTTGCCTTTGCCATCTATGTCGTCGTTCTTGCCCTCGGTCCCCGCCAGTTGCAGATAGAGGCTGAGGACTACAAGATAGCTGAAACCACAGAGGCTCCCTTCCTGGAGTATGTGGATGTGGAGGGAGTGGTGCAACCCATCCAGACCATCCAGGTCAATGCCCTCGAAAGCGGATTTGTGGAGCGCGTCGTGGCTGAGGAGGGTGCCATGCTGGAGGTGGGCGATACCATCCTGGTGCTCAGTAATCCCGAGCTCCTCCGCACCATCGACGACGAGCAGGCCGACTGGGCCAATCAGCAGCGCAACTATCAGGAGCAGGAGATAGAGATGCAGCAACGCTCCATCACGCTTCGCCAGCAAGCTCTGGATGCCGAGCATCAGATGGCGAGCCTCGACAAGTCCTTGAAGCAGAGCCGTGAGGAGTACCGGATGGGCATCAAGAGCAAGGCCGAACTGGATGTCATCGAGGAGGACTATGCCTATCAGCACCGCAAGGTACAACTGCAGATGCAGAGCCTGCACCACGACTCAGTGGCCACACAGCTCAAGCGGGAGATGCTGCAAGCCAACCGCAGTTCGGCCAGCACCAGGCTTTCCCGTTCGGAGAAGCGAACGGAACAGCTTGTGGTGCGTGCCACCGTGGCAGGCCAGCTCAGTTTTGTCAATGTGGCCATCGGGCAGCAGGTGTCGGCCGGTTCCAGCATCGGCGAGATCAAGGTGCTCACAGAGTACAAGGTGCACACCACCCTGTCGGAGTACTACATAGACCGCATCACCACGGGCCTGCCTGCCCATATCAGCTACCAGGATCGTTCATCGTCCCAAGACCTCAAAACCGCAAAACCGCAAGACCTCAAAACCTCCTTCCCTCTCCGCATCAGCAAGGTAGTCCCGGAGGTGAAAGACCGCAACTTCGTCTGCGACCTCGTCTTCACCGGCAAGAAGCCTTCCAACATCCGCCTCGGCAAGAGCTATCGCGTACAGATAGAGCTGGGCCGTCCCGAGACAGCAGTCATCATTCCCCGTGGTGACTTCTACCAGGCCACCTCCGGCCGATGGATCTACCGCCTCTCGCCCGATGGCAAGACGGCCCACAAGGTGGACATCGAAATAGGTCGGCAAAATCCTCAGCAGTACGAGATCCTCTCTGGCCTGAAGCCTGGTGACCGTGTCCTCATTAGCGGATACGACAAATTTGGTGAAATTGAAGAACTGGTTATAAAATAAAAGTGGCAACAATTCGTTTATAAATATATGAGCAAGTTATCTCACAACCTCAAGATTGCGTGGCGCAATCTCCTCAAGTACAAGTTGCAGACCTCCATCAGCATACTCTCGCTGACGGTAGGCATGGTATGTTTCGCGCTCTCGGCCCTATGGCTGAGGTATGAAACAAGTTATGACACCTGGTGGCCAGAGCACGATGATGTGTACCTGGTGCAGTATGCTGGTGCTTCGGGGTACTATATGGAGGGAGGATTTTCAAACGATCTGTCATATCCCGATGCGGGACGCCTGGCGGAAGCACATCCTCAGATAGAATTGCTGTCGCGAATGATGATTAGTGGAGGCGCCTTTAAGGTGTCGCCAGAGGCTGAGGAAAGTTTCAATGGAGCCAGTTTGGAGATTGATAACAATGTGCAGGAGATGCTGGGCATCAAGGTTCTTGACGGACGGAAGCAACTGAACCTCAAGTATGAAGAGGTGGCGCTTACCCGTTCGATGGCAGAGAATCTCTTCCATGGCAAGAATGCTGTAGGGCAGAAAGTCTGGTTCGATTACTACGGCAAAAAATACTATGTCACCGTTGTGGCTATCGTCGAAGATCCACAGAGGCCAACCTCCTTCCCCTATGACTTCCTGAAGGGCATCGACCTGAAACAATACGACACTACAGGTTATATCGTCATGACCACCTTCGCCAGAGTGAAGCCCGAGAATATGGCAGCGCTCAAGAAAGCGATAGAGCACGAAGAGGCAACATTTAGTCATGAGACATACGACGCAGAGACCGGCGAGAAAAAAAATATTACCTATACACAGCAACACTCCTACAACCTCCTTCCACTCAGCCAGCTACGTGAGCACACAGACTTTGTGAACAAGGAGGTGGAGCAGAACCACCTGCAGTTGTTCGTCTTCCTGGGCATCATCGTCATCTGCTGTACCCTGTTCAACTACTTCACGATGCTCGTCACCCGCATCCGCATCCGTCAGCGCGAACTGGCTCTGCGCTATGTGCATGGCGCCACGATGGGCAATCTCATCACGCTCGTGGCTACCGAGCTGATCATCATCCTTGTCATCTCCATGCTCCTTGCCATAGGCATCGTGAGCCTGACGATTGAGGACTTCAAGGAGGTATGCTGTATCTTCCACGAACCCAACTCGTTCTTCATCGGCTGGTTCCTGGTGTTTGCCCTGGCGGGAGCCCTCGTCTCACTCTTGGCAACAGCCCTCATCGTCTATTTCTGCTGTCGCAAGCAACTGCAACAAGCACTTGACAAGCGCAAGCAACCTGAAGGCAGGCGTCTGCTGGGAGGTGTGCGTGGAGGCTTGATGATACTGCAGCTGGCAGTGAGCATGGCCACCGTGTTCTGCTCCGTCATGATGATGAACCAGATTCAGTTCCTCCTCCATTCGCCCGACATGGGGTTCAACAAGCACAACCGTGGCTACATTGAGTTTAGCAGATCGGTAGAAGATGATGCTAATGCATCGTATGTCAAGCGCCTGGCAGATGAATTGAAGCAATGGCCTGAACTGGAGCAGTTCCTCGTAGGCTACACCTATCCCATTTCCAATGGTTTTCAGGGTACGCGGGAGATTGCGATGGAGGATGGTCAGGCGCACAAGATACTCTCCGTCCAAGCTGACGAACATTACTACCGCTTCATGGAAATGCAGATGGTGGACGGCGAGTTCATCAGCAGCCAGGACGACGAGTCGCTGGTTTGCATCAACGAGTCGCTGGCAAAGCTGCTGGGCGAGCAAGGCAAGGTGGGCGGACAGTATCGCAATACTAACGAATACGACAAGCATGTCTATACCATCAAGGGCATCGTGAAGGATCTGTCCTACATGTCACCCACTACGCCCACCCAACCTATGGAGTTCGTGTACAATGAAGAGCCCAACTTCAATAATTGGTTCTATGTAGATTTCCCCATCCAATGGAAGGAAGGCACCGATGTAAGGAAACTGGCGCAGAAATTGCAGGAGAAGACCAAGCAGAAGCTCTATGGGGACGATGAGAGTGTGCATCTGATGCTTGCCAATTCCGAAGCCGTTTACGAGGAATACCTCAAGTCCGAGCACACTCTCGTTCGCCTCCTCATGCTCGTCACCGCTGTGTGTGTCCTCATCGCCATATTCGGCATCTTCAGCATGGTGAGCCTTGCATGTGAGCGTCGGCGCAAGGAGATAGCCATCCGCAAGGTGCATGGAGCGAAGACGGGAACCATCATCCGCATGTTCCTCCGCGAGTACCTCTACCTGCTCCTCGCGAGTGCCGTAATCGCCTTCCCCATAGGCTATTACCTCATGCACCAGTGGCTCAGCCAGTATGCCAAGCAGGCCCCCGTCTACTGGTGGATC
>JAZLII010000258.1:0-3872 GCA_045617275.1 Bacteroidaceae bacterium | reverse complement strand
GCCTACATACGCAACACCACCGACCTCCTGCTCAACAAGGCCATGGCTCCCTCTACGGGTGTGACCTCGGCCATGGGCAACCTGGGCGAACTGCAGAACAAGGGTATCGAGTTCCAGGTGGACGGCTACATCTTCCGCAACAAGGACTTCAACTGGAAAGTGGGTACCACGGGCTATATGAATGTCAACAAGATCACCAAGATCAACGATGCCCTGAAGGAGATGAACAAGCGCAATGAGGAGATGGCTACAGCCTACCTCGAACCTCTGGCGCAGTATGCCGAGGGTGAGAGTGTGACAGCCCTCAAACTTGTTCGCTCGGGCGGCATCGACCCTGCTACGGGTAAGGAGGTGTACATCAAACTCAACGGTGAGCGCACCTTCAACTACACCGCTACCGACCGCGTGCTCATTGGCGACACACAACCGAAGTACAACGGTACGGTCAACACCAGTCTCTACTGGCACGGCTTCACGCTCTATGCGCTCTTCGACTTCCGCATGGGAGGATGGATATACAACACCACGCGTGCCACCAAGGTGGAGGGATCGAACCCCAAGTACAATGCTGATGTGCGCGTGTTTGACGAGCGCTGGAAGCAACCCGGCGACCTAGCTCTCTACAAGAACATTGCCGACGCCTCACGCCCACAGCAGACCGACCGCTTCGCCGAGAAGGAGAACACACTCAACCTCGGTACGCTCAACCTGAGTTATGAGTTTGGCAAGAATATCTGTGACAAGATTCATGCACGCAACCTCCGCTGTGGCATCAACTTCACCGACCTCTTCCGCCTCTCTACCGTCAAGATTGAACGAGGCACCGACTACCTCTACTCTAAGGGATTTGAGATCAGCATGTCGGCTACATTCTGAAGCCATGAAGAATTAACCTACAAACTACATCGATGATGAATATTAGAAACACTATATCACGCATATCAAGACATTTCTGCCTGACTTCTGCCAAGCAGTTTGCCCCGCTCTTCTTCCTGGGACTGCTTCCCCTTGGGGGCGTGGGCCTCTCCTCCTGCTCGTCCTTCCTCGACATCACACCCGACGGACAGGCCAAGCGCGACGAGATGCTACAGACCAAGACGGGCATAGAGGATGCACTCTACGGTGTGTATGCACAGTTGCGACAGTCGAGTCTCTATGGTAGCGAACTGACCATCCGGGGTGTGGAGGTGCTGGCACAGAACATGACCTGCCCCGGCAACGACGACATCGAGATGTTGCAGAACTACGAGTATGACAAGTCGGATATCCAGTCGTGGGCCGAGTATATATGGACGGCGATGTATGCCAATATATCCAATGCCAACTCCGTGCTCGATGCCGAACTCGTGAAGCAGGCCAAGGATTTCCCCTATACCACCTACAAGGGTGAGGCGCTGGCCCTGAGAGCCTTCATGCACTTCGACCTCGTGCGCCTCTTCACACCTCAGTACACCGTCAGTCCTGAGGCTTCCGGCATACCCTACCAGACGGAGTTCTCGCTCAAGACACCCGACTTCGAACCGGTGAAGAAGAACTACGAGCACATCCTGGCCGACCTGCTCGAGGCTGAACGCCTCCTCAAGGTACAGCCCATTCATGACTACGATGCCAGCACGGCTTTCATGAACGACCGTCAGACGCACCTCAACCTCTATGCCGTGTGGGGCACCCTGGCGCGTGTGTACATGACTATGGGCGAGAAGGAAAAGGCCGTGGCCTATGCCGACTCTGTCATCACGAAGAGTCCCTACCGGTTGAAGGAGAAGACAGAGGTGGTGGGCGACCTGGCAGGCGTGCTTTCGGAAAAAGAGACGCTCTTCGGCATCTACTATGCCGACTTCTACAGCACCGTCTCCGAACTGCTCCAGAAGCGTACCTTCTATCAGTCGCTCGACCCTCGTGCCGACTTCATGTCGTACTACGAGCGTGAGTCCCTGCCTCTCGACTATCGCACCTCGGCTTACTTCACGCAGATTGAGGCTGGTGGACAGTATTTCTATCGCCTGAGTAAGTTCACGGACATCTACGAACTCAACAACATCGCCGGTTCACGCCCCTCCGAACTGATCCTCGGCATCAACCTGCTCCGCATCCCCGAGATGTACTACATCATGGCAGAGTGCTTGCTGGAGAGCGATCCTGCACGCGCCCGTACCTATTATAATGATGTGCGTGCACACCGCGGACTCTCGGCACTCCCCGAGACGGCTACGCTCACGCAGGACCTGCTCGACCTGGAGTTCTTCAAGGAGTACTTCGGCGAGGGTCAGCAGTTCTTCCGCTACAAGCGTCTCAACCAGCCCATTCCCGCTCACGATGCCAAGTCCACCTATCCAGCGTCCGATAAGATCTATGTCTTACCTATCCCCAATTCTGAATATGCGAACCGCTATTGAATATCTCTTTCTCGTGCTCTTTGTGGGAGCCACGATGAGTAGTTGCTCTGAGACCGACTACCTGCAGTACGATGCCTCGGCCTGCGGCATTTACTTCCACCGCGACACGCTGACCTACTCTTTCTCCGTGATGCCCGTCGATAGCGTCACACACACACTTCAGGTACCCGTCAAGATCATGGGCGTGGTGTCCGATAAGCCTCGCACCTTTGCCTACACCGTAGAGCATCAGATGCCGAGCGACTCGCTTCAGCGTCTCATCTATCTGCCCGAGGCAGAGCAGTATGTATGGGCCGAGCAAGACAAGCACTACACCGTACCTCAGGAGGTCACCATACCTGCAGGAGCCATCACCGGCACCATACCCGTCACCATCCATCGTCGTGCCTTAGAGGGCAGTTTCAGCGAGGGCTACCAGCACTATCGCATCGTGATACGCCTGGCTCCGAATGCCCATTTCTCTCCCGTCCTCTCTGAGAAGGACCAGGTGCGCATCATTCAGTTCGACAATGCCATCGACCAGCCTGCCTGGTACGATGCCTTCGGTGGCAAGGTGTGGTATGAGCACGACCTTGGCAAGTGGCACCCGTATAAGTTCATCAAGATGGTGGAGTACTTCCATGAGGTCGGCAACATTCTGCCCGACACCTACAAGAAGATGGTAGCGCTCTATGGCGAGAACCTTGAGAATGTCCCCTACGGAGATTTCCATGTGTACCGCACCATCTTCCGCAAGCATATCTATTCGCGTATGTATGAGCACTTCAACGATCCTACACAGCGCGACATGATCCTCTCGCTCTATCCCGACTTCCCCTTCGATTTCCCCAATCCCTTCTAGTCCTTACCTCTAGGACCTCACCGTTCCTATCAAGGATGCTTTGGTCCTCCAGGATCTCACCGTTCTCTCCAAGTACGCCACCGTTCCCCTCCATTTATGGAGGGGTAAAAAAAGAATACAGACTTACACCCCACAACGACAATGAACATCAAGCACATACTGCCCGTCACCATCATGGGACTCCTCCCCTTTGTGGGAGGCTGGGTAGGACTCACCTCCTGCGTATCCGACGACACCACGCTGCCCACTCGTCCGCTCTCAGAGATCGTCATAGAGAGTGGCATCGAGGAGGTGTACAACATCCATAAGAACGAGGCCCTCCACATCCTCCCCACCATCTCGCAGACCCACACACCCAAGGCTGTCACCTACACCTGGGAGGTCAATCAGGAGGTCTTCTCTCACGAGGAGGAGTTCGTCTTCCCAGCCCGTGAGCTCGGCACCTTCCTCTGCCGACTCATTGTGGAGAACGAGGACGGCAAGACCTTCCATCCTTTCACCGTCCATGTCAACTCCCCCTACGAGGAGGGTATCGCCCTTCTGAGCCAGCAGCCCGATGGCGCCAGCATGCTCTCTTTCATGCTCACACCTACCGATGGCAGTGAGCGCCATTTCACCACGGACGACTGCTTCTC
>JAZLII010000257.1:0-12083 GCA_045617275.1 Bacteroidaceae bacterium | reverse complement strand
CGATTTCGCCGTGTTCTTCCCTGTGCTGCACATCATCCTCCTCACAGCCATTGAGGGCGGTGGTTGGCTCGCTGCATGGATGGGACACCATTTCACATGGCAGATGATGCACGTCTTCACCGTGGGTACCATGTCGTTCGTGTTGCTGACGCAGATCGTCTTGTGTCGTCCGTTCTGCCCAATGCCCAACCGTTTCTCGCTGAAGGGAACCGACTGGCATGGGGCGTTGCTCATCTGCGTGACGATGCTCCTCGTCTCGTACATCTTTGTCTATGGCGATTACCTGAGGTGGTTTGCAAGTGAGCAGATTAGGATGGCGGGTGCGTTTGCCCTCATCTTCGCAGGACTTACCCTCTACCGACTGATTCACAATCGATACCCATACGTCGAACTGCAAATGCTGAAATGCCGCAACGTGGTACCGATACTCATCGTTGTCACCTTGGCAGAAGTGGCATTCGGTGCTGAGCATACGCTTGAGGAGATACTCTACACCGAGGTCGTGGGGCTTGAAGAACTGACCAAGGAGAGTCAGTACATGTGGGCGTTGCCGGGAATGTTTCTTGGCATTGCGCTCGACCTGTACTGGCTGAAACTGCAGAAGTGGAAGGTGTGGAAACTGATAGGTGTTGGCTTCCTGTCCATCTTTGCATACGCTCTGCTCATGTACACCACGTTGGGAATGGGGGTAAACATTGAGCAATACCGACTGGCAATCATGCTTCGTGGCTTTGGCTATGGCATCCTTGCACCAACGCTGATGTGGGCACTGGACGAATCAGTTCCAAGTCTCGAACAGTTTTTCATGGGATTGTTCGTGTTCAACATTGTCCACATGTATCTCGGCGGTGCGATGGGATATGGTTTCTACACCACCATCTTCTCCCATTTCCTCAATGAGGACATGATGCACTACGGTCGCCAGTTGACACTCACCAACCTCGACCTCTCGCATTTCAACTTCGGCGAGTTCATGGGCGACAGCTACTTGCACTCCATGATGCTTGTGGCGATAAAGCAAGTGTATGGCTACGTCATCTGGTTCTCGCTCATCCTCGCCTCCATCTTCCTGTTGTGCGACATCCCTGCTGTAAGGACCAACATCCGCAAAGTACCACGTTGGCCTGTATATGCAATAGAATATCTGGCAAGGAAATATAAGAGTATGTAATACGCCTTAGCCCCGACATCGAGTGTGATGTTGGGGCGTTTTATTAAAAATAATCAGGTGGATCAGGGGACAGGCACCTGATCCATGTGTGATCAAGAGTAGGCTGCTTCGCAATTATGAATTATAAATTATAAATTATAAATTACAAATTATGAATTGTGAATTTTTGGCTTCTGCTTGCAGAAGGGACATGGTTGTTGCAGAAATGTTGCAAAAATGTTACAAAATTGTGACGAGATGGTTTGGGATGTCGTGAAAAATCATTATTTTTGCGAAACAAAATCAACCTGCGAAACACATTCTTTAACTATCTAATACCTTTACAAACATGAAGCCAATCAGACACTACTTGCGAAGTCTGCTTGCACTGGCATTCTTAATGTGCTGTGTATCAGACGTCTTTGCAGGCGCACTGCCTCTCTTGACCCGTGACGTGAATGATCCCATCCTCTATCGTATCCGCAATACCCGACGTACCACGCAGGGTAGGGACAACTACTGGAAGATGCCCAACGGACTGACCACGAAGCAGGAGGAGGCCGTGGAGGTGTACTTCACCGGTGTGCAGACCAGTAGCTACTCACGCGTGAAGATGTGTGCGAAGGACGGCAAGGCGCTCAATGCCGACTTCACCTGGGGAGAGGGCAATGACTGGTACATGAAGGAGATGAAGAGTGCCCAAGGTGGCAACTACACCGGCGTGGTGATCTCCAACGCATCGACCTTCCCCGACGTGACGGGCAACCAGATGGCCGACGACGGTCTGGGATGCTGGTACGTGGGAACCAACGACGAGGCTCCCTGGCTCTACGGCGGACAGTGGGACGGCTCCATCTTCACGCTCGAGATCGTAGATCCCAGTCGTGAGATGGGCGAACTCATCGAGATACCTCAGGAGCAGCGACCCGACATCAGCGATGGGGCCAGCCGTGCTACGGTGGTGAAGGGTGACGGATATACCACCTATACCACGAAGACGGACATCTGTGTCATCGTGAAAATGTATGACGTGGACGTGACAGACTGCGACTATGTGCTGGTAAAATTTGCTGAACCCATCCCCTCCGGTATCCGCATCGCCTTCTGGAAGCAGGGAGGTACGGACAATGTGGAACTGGAAGAAGGTCTGACGGAGTATAAGTATGTCTTTGCTGAAGACAGCAAGTGTGCCATCAGCAATGGCGTCTTGCCTCAGGTGACTCTCCTCACCATCTATGCCGGCACAGCTAAGACGGTGAAGATAACGGGCATCTACAAGCACTCCACGAAGGTGGCAGGCGATGAGCCCGACCCCATCGACGATGCTCTGGAAGAGTTGCGTCTGGCCATGGAGGAGGCTCGTGGCTATACCGTGGGCACGCTGCTCGGCCAGTACACGGGTACCGACCTTACTCCCCTGCTGAAAGAGGCAGAGGACTACGTGATGGCCGGACAGTGCGAAGTGGAGCAGGTGAAGAGCTATACCGCTCAGCTGAAGCAGGGCGTGAAGAATATGTCGCTCAACCTTCCCGCAGCGGGTAGCGAACTGCGTCTCTATTGCCCCGCCCTGAAGTCGTATGTCTCTGCCATCAAGGGCAACAACCGCCTGAGGATGGTGTCACAGCCCAATGAGACGTCGACGGTGTTCATCTATGATGGCAAGAACCTCGTCAGCAAGTTCACCGGACAGTACACCTTCACCTATGAGCTCTACAATGCTGAGCGCATGGACGAAGAGGTGGTCTTCGTGCCTGCCTATGGCAATCACCCTGGTCTCTACACAGTGGAGTACCTGGGCGGTGAGAAGGAGCGCACCTTGCTGGCAGAGGCTGCTGGCACGGACTGCAACCGACACTATCTCAGTTCGCAGAGCAGCTACAATGCCTCCACCTCCAATGCAACAGCCTTCGAGCTGCAGCTGGTCAGTGGCGATGTCGTACAGCCTGCCAACGTGACCCAGCAGTATCTGACCAACCACTCCTTCGAGGAGGGTACCAAGGGATGGATGATATCGTCTCTGGGTGGTGGCGACGTGGGCTCCAAGCCCAACAGCGATGCCGTGTACCGATGCTCGGGTGCTGACGGTGACTATGTCTTCAACACCTGGATAAGCAGCGACAGTCATAAGGGCGCCACTCAGGAGCACTGTGCCTTCCAGACCATCTACGGCCTGCAGGAGGGTGAGTACAGACTGGAGGTGCTGGCTGCCAGCAATCAGAACAATCCCATGACCCTCTTTGCCAACCACTTCACCAAGGACTTCGTGCCTCGCGAGAAGGGTGCTCTCACGGAGCACAGACTCACCCGCATCTACGTGACGCCTGAGATGAAGGCCGTGGAGATGGGTGTACGCTCTTCCACCTGGTTCAAGTGTGACCGCTTCGTGCTCACCTACCTGGGCAAGACGAAGGGCTATGAGGACTACGTGGCACATGGCATGGCCGATGCCGACATCATGCACCCCGTGATGCTCAACTGTGAGGACGGTCAGCACACCGATGCCTTCACTTACCAGCCAGAGGAGGAAGCAGCCGGTACCTATCCTTCATCGGAGGGTGGGGTGCAGAGCGACGGCACACCTGCCGACCGCGCACTCACACAGCTCTGGACAAGTAGCGCTACGACCTTGGGCAACAGCATCCTGAGCACCACTTACACGGGTCTGCCTAAGGGATACTATAAGGTTAGCGCATACGTGCGTATGATGGATGAGGTGGGCACCGTGACGAAGCCTGTGAAGGGCGTGACGCTCTTTGCCGGTGAGCAGACCACAGCCCTCACCAAAGGTGATACTCCCGCAGCAGGCGACAAGAAGGCCAAGGCCATGGCGGGTCAGTATGCTGTGGTGACGGAGGTGACCGACGGACAGCTCACTGCCGGCTTCCGTCTGCAGGACTGTACCATCAACTGGCTGGCATGGCAGAACTTCACCCTGGAGTATCTGGGAGAGAAGGATCCTGCCGACGACATCATCCGTCTCAACCTCGAGAAGGACAGCTACGTGGCACTCTGTCTGCCCTACGAACTCAAGCCTGAGTACTTCGGCGACTTCTACCGTGTGCTCGACGTGACTCCCGAGGGCAAGGCTTTCGTGACACCCTACTACAAGACCAGTCTGGCTCCCGGTACTCCCGTGCTGGTGAAGGCCAACGGTAAGAACCCCGACATCACGCTCGGCGACATAGCCATAAGTTCGGCTGCTGCCGGCAGCAAGCTGATGGCTTGGAACAATACGCTCATGGTGGGTACGTACGACGGTTTCACCTGGAAGGCCGACCTCACCGACCATACCGTCGTGGAAGCCAGCCAGATGCAGTATGAGGAAGTGGACCTTACCAACATGGACATACACACCACGATGGAGAACCGTGCCGCACAGCGTTTCTGGGCAGAAAATCCCAACTACACCACGGCGTCGCAGTCCACCATCACCAACTATCTCAACGAGCCCACCTACAACCGTCGCGACCAGCCCAATCCCGTAGTGGTGCCCGTCATCCCCGCCAAGAAGGCTCAGCGTCTCATATACAGTACCGACTCCACCTTCGTCAGCAAGATGGTGGTCGCTGTGGATGCCAATGTGGAGAAGGCAGAGGTGTACAATCTCATACCCGGCCTCACGTACTACTACTACGTGATGAACACCGACCAGAAGGGCAAATTCGTGGCAGAGGGTCCGCTGCGTATGATCTACGTGGGTCCCAATGTCTACAACGTGCGCGACCTCGGCGGTAAGCAAGTGGTGGACGGACGCTATGTGAAGTACGGCAAGATATTCCGCAGCGGTGAGCTCAACGGTGGCTACAAGGCTACGGCCGACGAGATCAGCATCATGAAGAAGATGGGCGTGGGAGCCGAGATAGACCTGCGTGGCGAGATAGACAACTCGGGTGCGGGCACTTCTGCCTACGGTTTCCGCAAGGGCTCCACCTACTACTATGTGGGTGGCGACCACTACATCGCCGATGAGGCTACCAAGCTGGCCAATGGTGACAAGGAGTCGATAGGTTTCTGGAAGGAGGAACTCGAATTTGCCATCACCAACCTGCTCAATGGCAGGGGCGTCAACTTCCACTGCCGTATCGGTGCCGACCGTACGGGTTGCCTGGGTCTCTTGCTCGAGGGACTGCTGGGTGTGAAGGAGGCCGACCTCATCCGTGACTACGAGACCACCTCATTCTCTACGGCTGCCGGTACGCGCATCAAGCACAACACCTTCGACACGGGTCTCAACTTCATCAAGAACATGATACCCACCCGTGGTACGCTCCGCGATGCCTTCGACAAGTATGCTACGGGTACCTTGAAGGTGAGCAAGGAACTCATCGAGCAGTACCGTGAGGTGATGCTGGCCGACGTGCCCGAAGCTGTGGGCATAGAGGAGGTACAGGAGGTGGTAAGCATGCCCCTCTCCACCGCTGTCTACGACTTGCAGGGACGCAAGATGCCCGAGGGTGCCACCCAGAAGGGTATCTACGTGAAGAACGGCAAGAAGTATGTAGCGCAGTAAGCCTTGATCGTGTGAGAGAAGTAGGTAGTTTTTTTATTTGAAACAACAACAAAAACAACAAATGGGAACGATATACTATCAGGCACTCAAGAGGAGGAAATAAAACTGGAATAAACGGAATGAACGGAATATTTAATATTTATCTTCGCAGCAAGCATAGAAAGAATCCATTCTGTTCATTCCGTTTATTCTAGTTTCTTATACTTCCACCATGCCAACAGGTATATCATTGCCAAACAAATAATAAAAACAAACAGCTAAGAAAAACTCCTATACACGCGTTTGTATAGGAGTTTTTCTTTTTCCCACAGATGATGTAGGGTGGAAGTGCTGACGCAATTATAAGTTGCAAATTACGAATTACGAATTTGTCCTGAGCAGACAGACAGCTACAGCTTCAGGAACTCGGCAATGCGGTCGAGCCAGGTGTAGCTACCTGTACCGGGAGAGGCGGTGCGCTGGAAGCAGTGGGGGCGAAGGCAGAGGGTGTGGAGCTCGCTTTGTATGCCCATGCTGCGCATCTTCTCCCATACCTTGACGGAGCCCATGCTGGCATAGCCGTCGGCATCGCCATGGAGGAAGAGCATCGGGGCGGTCTTGAGGTCAAAGTTGAACTCAGGCACGAGGGTGGCACTGTCTTCATTGCCTCCCGTACTGTTGTGACCATCGGCCCCGTCGGTGAGGGCATAGGCGGGATAGATGCCGATACCCCACTGTACGTTGCAGGGGAGACGGTCTATCTGGTCGATGGGCTGATAGCTCTGCTGCATGGAACTGGTGACTCCCATGAGGGTGAGATGACCACCTGCCGAACTGCCCATGATACCTATCTGGTTGGGGTCGAGCCCGTACTTGGCTGCCTCACTGCGCACCAGACGAACGGCACGCTGGAGGTCCTGCCATGCCGTGGTGTGCTTGGCCAGTCCACTCTTGGCCTCGGGACGCGGTGTGCGGTACTTCATGGTGACCACAGCCATGCCCTTGTCGTTGAGATAGCGACGAGCTGGTGCCACCTCGAAGTCGTCGGGCTTATTGCCATTGTAGGCGCCTCCGGAGTAGATGATCTGGATGGACTTGGTCTTGAGTACCTTGGGGATGTGCCACTCGATGTAGGGTTGGCACTGACGCTCCTGTACGTCGGGCATCTTACCCTCTGGCCATACATCCTGCGTGATGTGCTCTGACCGGGCGTCGTCGCTGGTGAAGCGCGACATGAGGTCCACCTCTGGCTGCAACTGACCGAGGAAGCCCATCTGGCGCATGAACTCTATGCCTCGCTCCAGTCCGTAGGCACCATGTCCCTTGCCGGGATAGAGATGCAGTTCGGCTGGTACTTTCATGCGGCGAAGCTGACGATAGACGAGGGTCGAACCGTTGGGCGAATAGACATCGTTGCCACCATGGTGAAGGCTCATGGGGCAGGTCTTCTGGTCAAACTTGAGCACCTTGCTGAGCTTCACGTCGATGCCGTAGCCCTGACGGGTGGCGGGAGTGCCCAGTTCGGCATCGGTGGTGATGTAAGCGGGAGCATTGACGATGGCCCAGTTGATGTGGCAGGGAATGGTGTCGAGGGCATCTACAGGCTGGTAGGCCGGAGTCTGCGAACTGGTGCCCAGCAGGAGTGCGAGGTGTGAACCGGCCGACATGCTGATGACACCTATCTTCTCAGGGTCGAAGCCTCTCTTGCGTGCCTCGCTGCGCACCATACGTACGGCGCGCTGTCCGTCTTCCCAGGCTGTCTGATAGATGGGAAGACCCACGGGACGGGGCGTGCGATAGACAAAGTTGACACACTGTACACCCTCGCGTGTGAGAGCTTCGCGCCACTGCTTGATGAGACCAACGTCGCAGCAGTTCATGTACGATCCGCCGGAGATGAGTATCATGCAAGTACCGTTGCGCACCTCGGGAGCCGGTGCGTCAAACCACTCCAGATAGGCCACCTTGTGCTTCTCTGGCTTAAAGTCCTTCTGTCCGGCCTCGTCGGTCATCGCTGCTATCTGGCCGTCTTGCGCATCGGGCATCTTGCCCTTGGGCCACACTGTCTCGCGCTCAAAGGCCATGGTGTGCATGGCCAGACTTCCGAAGAGTAATAGGCTGAGAATGAGTCGTTTCATGAGAGGACAAATTGAAAATTGAAAATTGGGTCGAATTGAAAATGGAAAAGTGATCACTTCGTATGTTTCAGGAACTCCTGCAGCTGTGCCTTGTACTCCTCGCGGTGATCGCGGTAGGATACGGCATGAGCCGAACCAGGAGCTATCCAAAGTTGCTTGTAGCCTTGTGTCTTCGCCTCATAGAGGGGATGGACCATGGCTGTGGGGACGTAGTCGTCGGCTCCACCATGGATGAAGAGCATGGGCAGCGTGGACTTGCGTACTTGCTCCAGTGCAGAAGCTTCCTTGAAGTTCCATCCGTAGCGTAGGTCACAGATGAAGGACGCTACGTCGAGTAGGGGATGGACGGGAAGGCCAAACTGATTGGCTATCTCCCCTGAGAATTCATCCCAGACGGAGGTGTAGCCACAGTCGTCGATGATGCCCTTGACGGATGAAGGCAAATTGTCGCCCGAGCACATCATGACGGTGGCGCCACCCATGGAGACACCATGCAGGTAGATGGGATTACCACTCCACAGAGAGTCGGCTATGCCGATCCAGCGCTCTATGTTGAGCCTGTCGAGCCAGCCCATCTGTATGGCATCGCCCTCGCTCTGCCCATGTCGCTGATGCTCAGGCAGAAGGATGTTGTAGTGAAGGGTGTCGTAGTAGAGTTTGCCAAACATCATCATGCTCCAAGCCGTGTCCGTGTATCCATGTACAAGTATTGCCGTGCCCTCTGCCTTGGGATGGCTGGCATAGAGAGCATGGAGGCGCAGACCGCGGTCGTTGACGATGAACGTGTCGCGCAGCACACCCTTGCGCTGGAGGTCAGTGGCCCAGTCGAGTGTGCCGGGATGGTCGGTGCGGAGCATCTCGAGGATCTGTGCATCATTGGCCTCCTTGCCTCCGGGACGGAGCGAATAGCCGATGAGGTAGCAGCTCGCACCGATGATGAGTGCAGGGGGCAGAAGCACTTGGATGATGAGGATGGCAGGGAGTCCGTAGCGGAACTTCTTATGCTGCGTCTTATGGCGCCAGTACTTCATACCGAGATAAGCGCCCAGCGAACCGCCCAGGATGGCTATCCAGATGAGTGTGGCTTCCGATACGCGCCATTTGCCCCTGCGTGCCTTGCGCTTGTCGGCACCGTAGAGGATGAATGCTCCGACGTTGATGATCACCAGATAAGCAACCAGGATGATGATGATAGTTTTCATAGTGGATGATAGGGTTTAAGTGAAAGATGGAAACAAAAATGAACGTAAATAAACGAAAATGAATACTATATTTCTCATTTGAGTATGAAAAAACATATATTATTGTTTATTCACGTCCATTTTTGTTCCTTATCATTTGATGTGGCTTGACGCTATTAAGCAGTTCCTTTATCTTGCCTTATAGCTTCTGTATCCGTAGAGGATGATGAAGAGGAAGCAGAGGAGGGGCAGGATGAAGCTGAAGTTGACTGCGGGATGGCCCATGACGGTGCCGAGGTCGATGATCATACCCTGCAGAGGAGGCATCAAGGCACCACCCACGATGGCCATCACGAGGAAGGCGGCACCCAGGTTGGAGTCCTCGGTGGATACATTTTCCAAGGCGATACCATAGATGGTGGGGAACATGAGGCTCATGAAGAAGCTGATGCCCATGAGGCAGTAGAGACCGGGCATACCCACGATGGCAATGGCGCCAAGCGAACAAAGAGCTGCACCTATGCCAAAGTAGGCAAGGAGTGCGCGACTATTGACATAGCGCATGAGGAAGGTCGAGATGAAGCGTGCACTGACGAACATGGCCATGGCGCCGATGTTGTAACGCTGGGCTGTAGCCTTGTCAATACCCAGATTGTCAGCGTACTGTATGATGAAGGTCCAGGTCATGATCTGTGCTCCGACGTAGAAGATCTGTGCCAGCACACCCTCTCTATAGACGGCGTTTTGGACAAGGCGGCGCAGAGTATCGCTGTTCTTAGCGTTGCGTGAGTCACCTGTTGTGTTGGGCATCTTCACCAGAGCAATGACAACGAAGACTGCCAGAACGACCAGTCCCAGTGCCACGTAAGGGTCACGGATGACGGCAAGGTCGTGAAGACGGATGTCTGCTTGCTCGACCTGGCTCTTCAGTCCGAAGATGATATTGCCGGCAGCATCACGCTCATCGCTGAGCAGGTTGGGCAGGATGATGAAGCTGGCCACGGACATACCACAGAGTGAGCCGATGGGATTGAAAGCCTGTGCCAGATTCAGTCTTCGGGTTGACGTGTCCTTCGAACCCAGGGATAGGATATAGGGATTGGCTGTTGTCTCGAGGAAGGCCAGACCGAAGGTCAGGATGTAAAGGGAGAGACAGAAGAAGCTGAACTGCTGGAACGCAGCAGCGGGGATGAAGAGAAAAGCTCCGGTGGCATAGAGTGCCAAACCAAGGAGGATACTGCTCTTATGGCTGAAGCGACGGATGAAGAGGGCTGCTGGCACAGCCATGGTGGTGTAACCGCCGTAGAAGGCAAACTGCACCATCGAGGCCTCTGAAGCCTTGAGATTCATCACGGTCTGGAAGGCAGCCACCATGGGATTGGTGATGTCGTTGGCAAAGCCCCACAAGGCAAAGAGTGAGGTCACGAGGATGAAGGGTACGAGATAGCGTTTCTCGATCAGCTTACCAGCAGTCGACTGGGGCTTGTTTTCGTTTTCTTGATTCATGGTAATAATATTTATAAGTTATTTAATTGTATTCGTGATTTTAGACCCAGCGGTTAATCGCGTTGGGAACGGTGGCTTCTTATATTGTCGACGGGACTTGTCCCAAGGCATCCTCTACCTGACATACCAGCACCTCCGTGGTGGAGGATGTGATGCGATGGTGCTGGCTGGAGGCATGGCCTACCACCCAGAGGATGTGGTCCAGAGCATCGACGAGCACTTCCTGCTCTTCCTTCTGGAAACGATTGAATTTCAGGTCGGTGAGATAGTTGCTCAGTAGCCTTTCGCCTTTCATGCCAAAGGGTGTGAAGCGGTCGGAGTCTTGCACCTTGCGAAGTCTCACGGGCATGGCGATGCGCGACACGTCGAGATAGGCCCGTCCTCTCTCCATCTTGCCTACAGCTGAGACGGGAAGCGTCTGGGTGAGGACCTTGGGAGGTGTGGAAGGGATGGATGTGTCGTGGAGGATATATCGCTGACGATCGCGCAAGAGGCGATGCGTGGGCGAGGTGATGATACGGCCGGTCTGGGCCGTGAGTATGTTGTGAAGCTGTGTACGATTGAACCCACATGAGGCTGTCCACTCATGCAGTAGGGTGAGGCTGGCCTCTTCTACCGTGAAGGGCGAAGCCTGATAGGCCGAGGTGCCTTTGCCAGGCTGGTACGACTGCAGTCCTCGCTCGTAGATGGGCAAGGCATCCTGTACGTTGGAAGCCAGCGTGGCGAGTGTCTCGTGTATGGAGGGATTGAGCTGGGCCAGGGCCGGCAGTATGTCGAGACGCAGCTTGTTGCGCAGGGCATCGCGCTCGAGATTGGTGCTGTCGGTCACATAGTCCTGCTGGCGAACGGCAAGATAGTCGAGTAGCTGAGCTTTGCTCACGTCGAGCAGTGGACGACGCAGGGGACCATTGACATGGCGCATACCGGCCAGTCCGCGCAGACCTGCTCCGCGGATGATGTGGAGCAGCAGGGTCTCTGCCTGGTCGTTGCGATGATGGGCCACGGCTATGGCTTGAGCATGCAGTTGTTGCAAGCACTCGTCGAACCACTGATAGCGGAGGTCGCGTGCTGCCATCTCTATGCTCACCCCTTGCTGCTGGGCGTAAGCGAGTGTGTCGAAATGACGGATGAGAAGGGGGATGCCTTGCTCCTCGCACAGGTGCTGTACGAAACGCTCGTCGCGACTGGACTCCTCACCACGCAGGTGGAAGTTGCAGTGCAAGGCTTGAAGGTGATACCCCAAATCCTTGAGTATCAATAGGAGAGCCACGGAGTCTGCCCCGCCACTTACAGCCACCAAGACGAGTCCCTCACGCTGGAAGATGGCGTGCTGGGTGATGGTGTCTTGTATGTGTTGCTCAAGTTTCATTACTTTATCTTCTCAAGAACGGACTTGGCCAGTTCGTCGCCCAAATCCACGGCCTTCTGCAAGGCCTGCTTAGCCTCTGCTGTCTTTTTCTTATCGTGGAGGCAGATACCGAGGATACGATGGGCATCGGCAAAGGTGTCATCGAGCTTGATGGCCTGGCGAGCCGCCGTCATGGCTTCGTCGATCTGTCCTACGCGGTAGTTGACCACAGCCTGCTCGGCAAAATAGAGCGGTTCGATGGCGTCGAGGG
>JAZLII010000256.1:0-6559 GCA_045617275.1 Bacteroidaceae bacterium | reverse complement strand
CGATCAGCTTGCCCTTCAGGCAGAGACCCTCGAGAGTCTCTTCAAGGGTACGAAGCAGACTTCCAAGCATGTCTTTGTGCTCAGTGTAGACCCATCAGAGGAAGGTGAGCACCTCATCTTCCGCTTCTCCAAGCACCTGGGTCTTGTAGATGCCGATGACCTCTCTGGCCGTCCCTTCTACCTGAGTGTAAAGGGCATGAGCACTTTGCCCGAACCAGTCACAGATCCCAATGTGGACAAGAAGAAAGCCAAGATGGAGAAGGGTGTATACTACAATGTACCTGCCCGTGAAGCCTTGAGCCTCCACGATGATCAGCAGACCTACGTCAAGGCCGAGTACCCCATGGGACAGTTTGGTACGGTGGAGATCCTCAGCGACGCCCTCTTCAACAAGGGTGTCACCACGAAGGTAAGTTTCCACCAGACCACAGGAGGCGTGGAAAAGATTGAGCAATAAGTAATGGTTAAAAGGAAGTAGTTTTTTCACCATTAGTAAATAGCTCGAAAAAACACCATAGGCTTGCTCAAGCCACAAGAAAATTGTAACTTTGCAGAGATAAAATGCTAATAATTAACTCTAAATACGAATGAAGAAATTAACCCTTTCAATTCTATGCTTCCTCACTCCCCTTTTCATGATGGCTCAGGGGATACTAAAGGGAGACATGAATGACGACAATGAAATCTCCGTTGGCGACGTAACAAGTGTTGTAAAAACCGCATTGGGACAACAACCCTATGAATACGTAAGCGATCCCACCAAACCCAATACCACAGCCTTGGCAGGCACATGGCGTACAGGTCCAAGTGAGGGTGGAAAGAGCCTCACGCTCAACACTGACGGCACCATGGTGTCTTCGGTTCACGGAGAGGCAAAAAAATACGAGTACTATCCCTATCGTGGCCT
The DNA here is from genome assembly GCA_045617275.1 of Bacteroidaceae bacterium. Classification (GTDB taxonomy): domain Bacteria; phylum Bacteroidota; class Bacteroidia; order Bacteroidales; family Bacteroidaceae; genus Physcousia. The sequence goes on along the minus strand of JAZLII010000256.1, from coordinate 5,652 downwards.
CCTGCTCATGTTTGACGAAACGCTAAAGATTGTTGAGGCATACGATGTACTCCAGCAAAACGAGGCTTACCTCCTTCTCTGCCCCAAAGGCACAAAGGAGTATACATACTACTACGAGGGAGAGAGCTTTGTAAGCGGCATCCAGCTCAATAAGAGTGCTCTGACTCTTAAGGCCACTGAGACCGAAACCTTGACCGCTTCCATTACTCCTGCAACCGCTGCCGTCAAGACACTTAACTGGCAGAGCAGCAATGAGAAAGTGGCTACTGTGGACCAGAACGGAAAGGTGACCGCCGTAGGCGGAGGTACCTGCACCATCACAGCCAAGTCTACCGATGGCACCAACGTCAGCGCCACCTGTGCTGTCACCGTCACTCAGCCAGTGAGCAGCATCACGCTCAACCGTACTACATTGGATCTCAATCCTGATGGCACAGCTACCCTTACTCCAACGATCGCGCCCGAGAATGCCACGAACAAGAGCCTGAACTGGGATAGCAGCGAACCGAAGATCGCAACTGTCGATCAGAATGGCGTAGTGACTGCAGTAGCTGTTGGTGAGTGTAAGATCATTTGCTCTGCAGAAGACGGAAGTGGTGTGAATACAGAATGTGTCGTAAACGTCGCTGAGCGTGTTCCCGTGGCAGTTGCTTCTATTGTCCTCAGCCAGAGCGATGTAGTGATGCGTCTTGAGGACCAAACTCCCATCCAGATCTTGGCTACGGTATCTCCCGATGATGCAGACAACAAGAATGTCACATGGGAAAGCAGCGACGAGGCCGTAGCTACAGTTGATGAGACCGGTCTTGTAACGGCCGTAGCTGCCGGTGAATGTACCATCACTTGCACTTCAGCAGAGAACAGTGAGATCAAAGCCGCATGCAATGTGACCGTGACTGAATCCAACGATCCTCTTCTGGTCGAGAAAATCACACTCTCAGAGAGCATCGTCAGCCTCAACTATAAAGACGAGAAAAAGATCACAGCTACCGTTACCCCCTCCAATGCTGACAATCCTGTGGTGAAATGGACAAGTAGCGACAGTAAGATCATCTCTGTGGACAATGCAGGAAACTTGACAGCCAAGGGTTTAGGAACCTGTACTATCACCTGTGCCGCTACAGATACCAGTAAGGTAGTATCTACGTGCACGGTGACTGTGAAGCCCTTCTACAAAGGACATGAGTTGGTTGACCTGGGCATCACTGATGCCAGTGGCAATCCCATCTATTGGGCTACCTGCAACGTAGGTGCCAGCTCACCTCAGCTCTATGGTAACTACTACGCCTGGGGAGAAACATCCCAAAAGACGACCTATGACTGGGCCACTTACAAGTATTGCAACGAAGGCAACAAGCTAGCCTTGACAAGATATTGTAACTCATCATCCTATGGTTTGCCCGACAACAGAGTCGAACTTGAGGGTGTCGACGATGCTGCCACCTACAACTGGGGTGAAGGCTGGAGAACGCCTACTGATGCGGAGATGACCAAGCTGCGCAGTGAATGTAAGTGGAGATGGGTGTCAACCTACAACGGCATTCAGGTGAATGGCTACACCGTCACAGGAAAGAAAGAAGGATATACAGATAAGACTATCTTCATCCCCGCTGCAGGCTACTATGAGGGTGGAGAACTCAAAAGCAAGGCCACAGTAGGTGCCTACTGGTCATCCTCACTTTACAGCGGAGGCTACAACTACTATTCGTACATCCTTAGTATTGATGCCTCAACATGGGCTAAGAACAGACTCAATCGTAGCAATGGTCTTACCATCCGTCCTGTCTGCCAATAATAAGGCAAGAAAACCATTAGCAATAAGCAATATCTCATCTATTGTCTGATCACTCTTTATTGAGTATAAGAGAATAAGACCAAGAAAAAGATGCCGCAGAAGTCAAATCGACCTCTGCGGCATTTCTTATTGCGAAGATAGCTATTTCTTTTTCGCTTATCTGGCAGGCTCGCCTATCTTACCAGCACCTTTCGGCCTTGCTGGATGTACAGACCACGGGCTGGTGCATCCACACGACGTCCAGAAAGATCGTAAAGAGGGGTTTGTGTGCCTTCTACACTTACAGCCTCAAGATCAGTAGGTATCTCTCCGGCTTTCACTATGCTCCAGATAGCTTGGGCATTGGTGCTGCCATCTTCTACGGATGAGCTGAGGATGAAGTTGCCATTGTTGGTCAGATTGGCACCACCACGGAGGAAGGCCATGCGGCCAGTCTCTACGTTGACAAGGTTGTAGCGATGGCCGGTCTGCTGAGGTACGAGCTGCCAGAGCTGGGACTTGTTGGTCTCATCGGGCTCTTCCAGGATGAGCTGAGCATCGGCCTTGCCGGGATCGGTCATGGCTGTGGTGAGGGTATTGCTGAGGATCTGCCATGCATCTCCTACCTTGCGAACAGCCCAGAGGAGATAGGCACGCTCGCCGTCCTGCATGCTGCGCACGTTCTTCTCATTGTAGGCCATCATCATCATGTCCTTCTCTGCCACAGCTTCTGAGCGAAGCTTGTAGTAGCTGGCCTCATCGCCTTCAAAGGCGGGTGTGTCGGGCTCCTCTTCCCAAGGCTTCTCGCCAGTGACGAGCTTGCCAAAGGCATCGGTGAGGAAAGGCACGCGGGTATTGATGAAGTCCTTGAGATCCTTGACATAGGCAGCATAGTTGTCGTGGAAGAGACGCTGACGAAGCACCTCGGTCTTGTAGCCATACTTGGCATAGTTGGCCTTCTGAGTCTCATCGAGCACCTGAGCCAGACTGTCTATCTTGGCTATCAACTTCTGCTGCAAGCCGTCAGCAACGAGCTCGGCATAACGGCGTGTGATGAGGCGCTGGAACCAGGGATCCTCCCACATACGATTAATCCAAGAGCCGTTATGATCTTGCTCATAAGCCACATCCTTCATAAGCTGCTTGCTGGTGTCGCCCTTACGATTGTCGTTGGCATAGGCGATGTCATAGTCCCAGACGGGGCCGAAGTAGAGCTTGGGATCGCCAGCTTTCTTGTAGAAGTACTGGCTCCAGAACCCATCCACATTGGCACTCACCTCATCGAGGATGTACCAGTCGGCCAATGTGATGCTGTCCACTACGGCACGATAGCCACGCTTGGGATCCTTGAACTGAGCTCCAAAGAGACGGTTCTCGAAGTCATCCATGAAGGACTTCACGAAGTTCTTCTGCGAGGTGGTGAGGTTGTCTTTGGGCGAATGGATACGCACGGAAACGCCCTTCACTGCCGTTTTCACTACCACATGGTCGGCATAGCCGTCACACTCTAGGAAGTAGCTCACGTCGTCGCCCTGTCCCTGAGGCAGTTCGACACGTCCGTCCATAGCCTCCATGTGGTCGCTGATCTGATAGGTACCCACGTAGACACCATTCATGCTCACGTCCACAAACTTAGCACCGGGAGCAAAGGGCAGACCTACGATGTCGCTCAGTTCGCTGGTCAGAGCATTGCGCATCATCGTCTTGTCGTAGGCATTGGCCATCAAGGTCCAGTTGCGCGCATTGGCCCGGTCGGGACCGAGGAACTGTACGGGTTCGCCAAAACGTATACGATAGGGCATCTTGTAGGCCGAACCACTGCTATAGGTAGAGTTGCCACGGGCACGGATGTCGAGGTCCTCGTAGTGCACGATGTTGTCCTGCTCATCCACATAGTATATCTCTGCAGCCGTCCAAGCTTTCTTGCTGGTGATGGCCACGCGGTTTTGTGTATATATATAAATATGTGGGCAGTCACTCAGGCGAGCCATGACGGAGTCGGTAGGTGTGTCGTCGACATCGCCGATGTTGTCCTCCACGGGCTCTATCATCCACTGACGGTTCTTGCTGGTCTTGTTGCCACCATCGGGCTCGGACTTCCAGCTGATGAGCTTCGTACCGTCAGCATCCTTACCGTCGTTGACATTGAGGGTGTGCTGAGTAGCCACGTTGATAAGGTTGCCATACGAACCCGACTGGGGCACGAACTCCCAGAGCTGGCTCTGACTGGTGCTGTCGGCCACTACGATGTTCATCTGCGTAGCCAGATTGGTGGTAGGTGTGGTGGCTCCTTGTGTGGGGTCGTTGATGGCCCACTCACCCAAGCGTGAGAGGAACATATAGTAGCTTCCTACACGCTTCATGATCCAGTGCTGAGAGACGTTGCTAGGCTGCTTGGTCATGAGTATCAGACCACGTCCCTCGCTGGGATTCTGGGTCTCCACGTCTACCACACGTCCGCCACTGTTGGCATTGACAATGCGGTAGTAGAGTGCTTCCTTGCCGGGATCGTCGGGCGTATCGGGTGTATCTGTGCTACCCTCCTCCACGTCGATGAGCTTCCACAGACGTCCGGCACTGGTCTTGTTCTTTCCACTGGGGTCGCTCTGCCAACTGATGATGAGCGTGGTGCCTCCCTTCAGGTTGAAGGTGTGCCCGGAAGCCTTGTTGATGAGGTTGTAGCAATTGTTGTCCTGGGCCACAACGTCCCAGAGTTGCTTGGTCGAACTCGCATCGGGCTCGACCACATTGATGCGTGTCTCATAGACGTTGGGATCGGTCGTGGGGTCGCAGAGTGCGAGACCATTGGAACGGTTGACGAACTGATAGCTCTCGCCCACCTTCACCATCTCCCACTGCTGCGTCTCAGCCAGTTTGTCGAGTGTCTTGATCTCCAGGAGATTGCCAGAGACCAAGTCTACTATGCGATCGTCGCCGGAGTATCCGATGCGTACATATTTCTTTCCCGTGTCCCCTGTCTCTTGCGCCATGACCGTAGCACCACACCCTATGACGAGCAGACACAGGGTGGCCCACAGACGGCGAGAGAACCATTGATGTAGTATGTTTTTCATAAGCAAAGTGCGTGTGTGTGTTAAAGATGGTAGGCGGTGTGTTTATAGATGTCAGTGGAAATAGTGTGAAACCGAGAACGAAACGAACGAACCTTTTGGCGACGGCCAAAATGGAAACAGAAATATTTTTACTCATCTACACACGAACAGCATTAGAGTTCGTTTTGTTCGTTTTGTTGTTGTTCCAACTTCTTTATTTCGCACAAGAACCACAAGAACGTATCTGCAAAAAAGAAGAAGGCACGCCTCCCTAAGTCTCGGGAAGCGTGCCAAAGATGTCTATATTATCTTGTAATAATGTGCTTTACAGACAATTAGAGCTTGTTGTCGCTACCCAATACGTTAACGATCTTGTGCATGTACATCTTCTTCATGTTGTCGCGAGCGGGCTTCAGATACTGACGAGGATCGAAGTGGCTGGGGTTCTCAGCCAGGTGCTTGCGGATGGCAGCGGTCATAGCCAGACGAGAGTCAGAGTCGATGTTGATCTTGCAAACAGCGCTCTTAGAAGCCTGACGGAGCTGCTCCTCGGGGATACCGATAGCGGCTGCGAGCTGGCCACCGAACTCGTTGATGGTCTTTACCTCGTCCTGGGGAACTGAAGAAGAACCGTGCAGTACGATGGGGAAACCGGGGAGCTTCTGCTCGATCTCAGCGAGGATGTCGAATGCCAATGGGGGAGGAACGAGAACACCGTTGACGAGGGTGCACTGCTCGGGAGTGAACTTGTGAGCACCGTGAGAGGTACCGATAGAGATAGCGAGTGAGTCGCAACCGGTCTTGCTGGTGAAGTCGATTACCTCC
>JAZLII010000255.1:0-4997 GCA_045617275.1 Bacteroidaceae bacterium | reverse complement strand
AGTCTTTGATAAAAGATATTGTAACAGCAAAACGATCTGTGGTCATTTCTTCACCAAGATTATATCGTGTTACGAACAACAAACTTGTTTCTCTGCTGAAAGAGCAAAGTGCCAATGGTGTTGAAGTTGCAATCGTAACCGCAATGCATGATGAGCAGTGCGATTTCCTTCAATCGTCAGGTCTTCATGTTACAACCAAACCAAACTTGAAACTTTGTACAATAATCATAGACAAGTCACTTGTTTGGTATGGAAGTGTGAATGCTTTGGGCTACAATTCGGATAAAGACAATATAATAAAGATGAAGGATAGAAAACTAGCGGATGAGATACTTGGCATAGTGTTAAATTGAACATGCTTCGTATGATAGGCTATATGAACCTCGTTTATGAAGGTGGTCAGAAGGACGATTTTACAGAAGCTTTACAGAAATAGACAGAAAAAAGTAGTGAGCTGTGTTAACGGTTGTCTCGCTCGTTATGACGCCGTATTTCACGGCTCCATCTTAGAGGAAAAAAGTGTAATCGATATTTTCGCTTGGTAATTGAAATGTCGCACAATCACCGATTATCTCACGAAATTTCAAAAGGTCACATAAGATGAGTTTTGCTTCAAGAAGGTCACCTGAAGGTCACTGCAAAACGAAATCAAGCAGCTAACTTTGTGCTAACTGCTTGATTTTTAGTGTGGACCAGCTAGGGCTTGAACCTAGGACCTCCAGATTATGAGTCTGTTGCTCTAACCAACTGAGCTACAAGTCCAGTGCTTTCTGCCCTTGAAGAGGCATTTGCGAATGCAAAAGTAGTGCTTTCCTACGAAATATGCAAACGAAAGGGGATAAAATTTGTTTTCAAGGCAGGAATTGCCTAATTTTGCAGTATGATTGCGAACAATTCGTTGCACAGTATGGCCCCAAAGGTGGCAAGCATAGGTTTCTTCGACGGTGTGCATCGAGGACACTGTTTCCTCATCCGGCAGGTGAGACGCCTGGCGCTGGAGCGAGGGATGCAACCCATGCTGGTGACCTTCGACCGGCATCCACGCGAGGTGCTTCATGCCGACTATGTACCCCAACTGCTTACCACCACCCAGGAGAAGCTCCAACTGCTCCACGAGGCGGGCATGGAGCATGTGGAGGTGCTGCACTTCGACACGGAGATGAGCCAACTGCAGGCCAAGGACTTCATGGAGCAGGTGCTGCGCGACAAGTTGGGCGTCAGAGTGCTGGTGATGGGCTACGACCATCGCTTCGGCCGGGGAGGAGGATCGCCGGAGGACTACCAGAGATGGGGCCAGGAAGTGGGCATCGAGGTGGTGCGTGCCGAGGAGATGCCAGAGCTGTACGTAAGCAGCAGCGAATGTCGCCGACTGCTGACGGAGGGCGATGTCGAGGGTACTGCCACCCTGATGGGCCACCGCTATCTGCTGACAGGCATCGTGGGTGAGGGGCACCACGTGGGACAGCAGATAGGATTTCCTACGGCCAATGTGAGGACCGAGCGGGGCAAGGTCGTACCCAGAGACGGAGTGTATGCCGTGTGGGTGAACTTGGATGACGGGATGCGCCTGAAGGGGATGCTCAACATCGGTCACCGACCCACGCTCGACAACGGTACGGACCGTAGCATCGAAGTGAACATCCTCGACTTCATCGGCGACCTCTATGGCAAGCGCATACAACTGGAGTTTGTGAGGCGTCTGCGCGACGAGCGCCGTTTTGCCTCACTCGACCAGCTGAGGCATCAGCTCAGTGAAGACCGCCTTTTGGTGGAGGAAATCCTACGGACAAGCGTGTAGGATGCTTTGCACATTTGCAGCAATACCATTTGCAACAATACCCCCAAAGACACAGATACCGAAAAAGGGGCACGATGCTCACAAGAAAAAGCCCCCCTTATAATTTATAATTTGTAATTCGTAATTTGTAAATTATAATTGCAACGCAGTCGCCAGTTCACAGCCCTACACAAAAGACGCTACGTGGAACATGGAGCACTAAGACTATTCGGCCTTTCGGAGTAAACGTCGCGAGAGGGCAAAGACATCCGTGAGATTGACGATACCATCGCAATTGACATCGGCCGAGAAGAAGTTGAAGCTGGGCGACGAGTTGCCCTTCAGATGGTCTATGAGACAAGTGATATCGCCTATTGTAACAGCACCGTCGCCATCTACATCGCCAAGGAGAACGGTTCCCATAAGAATAGACATGGGAGAACTGGGATAGCCATATCGCATAAGAGAGACGAAGGGCACGGAAGTGGAAGAAACCGACTCTTGCTGGGTAACCTTGTCGAAGATGCGGAAGTTGATGGTCTCGCCCGAAGACACATTGCTACGTACACGGAGATAGCCATAATGATGGCCATCAATGGACTGAGGCACAAGGACACCACGGCACTCGTCTCCCACAAAGGCTGCAACCTCAATGTTGGAATAGTCGGTGAGGGGGGTACTACCATAGACCACTTGGGCAAAGACAGTCATATCGTATTGAAAAGCACGGGGATCGACCTTCCAGTGGCTCTCCTGCGCATGCAGGAAAGCCGGAAGGAGGGCCCATAAGATAATGAGATAGGGTTTCATTGGCGTTGAACGTTGGATGATTGAACGTTGAGCATGAAAGTTGAGCGACGGCTCATCACGGGACAAGGCGTTTGCTTACCTTGGTGTGTCCATGAGCATCGGTGGTATGGAAGATGTAGATGCCACCTGACTGCGGATGACTGACACGGATGCCTTGCAGGTTGTAGATGGCTTCTGTCTCTCGCTGGCCCGAGAGAGAAGTGACACTTGTGGAGTCGAATGCAAAGCGGAATGTGAACGGAGAGGAGACAGAACCCACAACATCGGGTCTGAATGTAAGTGTCTCTGAGAGTGGGATGATGCACTGAGATTCCGCATTCCACGCCTGGAAAGTAAGCAATGCAGGACGGTCTCCGTAGACGGACAGATAGAGCTTGCCATCGGCATACCGCCCCACTCCACGGCACTCATCACCTGCAAATGCTGCCACATAGTATGTGGAGTCTGCCACATCACCACCGGCGTAGCACAACTGAGCCACGACAGGCATGAGGTCGGGATAGCGATGTTTGTCGACCTGCCAAGGTAGGTCGGTAGCTGCCAGCCGATGTCCGAAGATGGCCTTGGCGTGGAGTACAGTGGGTACGGTGTTGTAGATGAAGGTCTTGGCCGAACCGGACTTGTAGAGATAGCCAGCACCAGGACTGAGTGTCTGAAGAGAGCCCTCCCAGTGGCCATCGGTGAAGGTAGCAAAGCCGTCCACAAGATGACTGATGCAGTCGCCCTCATCGGCATCGAGATAGCTGAGGGCGTCGCTGAGAGCCAGAGTCTGACTTATGGGATAGCCCAGCCAGTTCCATCCGGGTTGGAGTACGATGGGAGAGAGAGCCGGATTGTACTGTTCACCCACAAAGCTCTGCATGATACCCTCACTTGCCTCCACCTTCATGGTGACTGCGGGATCTACAGCAGTGAGCGGGCCCACCAAGCCGAAGACGGGATCGAGGATAACCTCATCGGTCTGAGTGAGGATACGGCTGACAGCACTATCAAATTGACCTACAGGGACAGGCAGGGCAAGGTCATGCGAGTTCCAGTTCCACCCCTGTGAAAGGTTGAGCTTCACGTCGGACTGACGAATGGTAAACGTACACTCCTGCACATCGCTCTCGTCAAAGTTGGCGCCTACGGCCATGAAGCGGATGGTCATGGGATCCTGGATAGTGATGGGGCGCTCATACTTGATACGTTTGGCGTCCTCGCAGGGACATGAGCCATCGGTGGTGTAATAGATGGTGGCACCTTCCGACTCGCAGCTGAGTGCTACCGTCTGTCCACGATAGACAGCTGTTCCACTGATACGCGAAGCCACTGGAGCCTTGACAGCAAGGAGCTTGGCAGGGTCGACCACATTGATGATGGAGCGTGCCTGGATGTCAGCATCTTGCATCTGATAAAGCAGAGCTGTGGTACCATAAAGTTCACCACTTACGGTGAAAGAGGCCTGACCGTCGGCATCGAAGGTGACCTCAGACACATCAGTCAGTGCTATCATCTCGGAGGCGGACTGCACAGACAACTTTTTGCCAGCAGCAGCCTCAGCAGGGATGGCGGCCAGCGTGATCTGCTTCTGGCCATCATACTCTACATTGAAGACAGTGTCGACAAGCAGCTGGCGCACCTTCTTCTCCACATCGAGACGCTGCTCGAAGGTGTGGGCCATGGGGATGCCGGCATAGCTGCAGACACCATTGGAGACGAGCAGATAGGCCTCATCGTAGTAGCCCAGCTGATCGGTAGCAAGCTTGACCTTGGTGGCATACTCGGTGTCGCTGCCCTCGGTGACGGGCTCGGCATTGAGCAGATCGACATAATAATCGGTCAGGAGGGTCTCCTCATCGTCCTTGACACCCTTGAGGAAGAGATTCTCCTCGGTGAGGGTCTCGATGTCCATATACTTGGAGAACTCGATCTCCACGCCATCCTCATAGGCACGCACACCTACCACCTCGGGTTGGGCGTTCTGCACCATGCCAATGTTGACATCCATCTGAGGAGGAGGCACGGGGAGCCAATCGGACTTGGCGGGCACATAACCCTCCTTCTCGAAGCGTACCTGCCAGAGGCCCTGGGGTACGTCCCACTGGTAGAATCCATTCTCATCGGTGAAGAGCGGATTGCGCTGGGCGTAGTCCTCGGCATTCCACAGGACGACATTCTCGTGAAGGTCGCCATACATATCCTCTACCAGCTCCTTGTAGTAGCAGGTGGCGGTGACACCCTGGAGTCGGTTGGTGGAGACGCCCTCGTAGACATAACCTGAGGGGTCGTGGATAGGATCGGACGTGGGATAGGGAGGATCGTTCTCTTCTTCTTCTTTTTCTTCATCATCACCGGGCTTATAGCACTTAAGCTTCCTGCGCTGCGCCTTGCGCTGCTTGAGGAGCGACTTGGAGCGGGCCTTGGTCTG
>JAZLII010000254.1:0-5455 GCA_045617275.1 Bacteroidaceae bacterium | reverse complement strand
ACCGTAGCCGAGAGCATCGGCAAGGTGGACGAGGGCAAGGGCAAAGGTAAGGGCAAGAAATCTTCCTCGGGGGAGAAGAAGACCTCCGGCAAGACCTTTGTCTATCGTATCCATGACCTGCCCGATCAGAACAAGTTGATGAATCTCAGCGACTTCGTGGTGAAGTTTGGTCACAAGCTGCAGGCCACCGGTGCCAAGAGCGAGGTGACGAAGAGTATCAACAAGCTCTTGATGGACGTACGTGGCAAGAAGGAGCAAAACATGGTGGAGATGGTTACCCTCCGCGCCATGATGAAGGCAAAGTACAGCACCGAGAACATCGGTCACTACGGACTGGCCTTCGACTACTATACCCACTTCACCTCGCCCATCCGTCGCTATCCCGACCTCATGGTACACCGCCTCCTCACTCGCTATGCCGAGGGTGGTCGCAGTGCCTTGCGCGAGAAGTACGAAGACCTCTGCGAGCACAGCAGCCAGATGGAGCAACTTGCCGCCCAGGCTGAGCGCTCCAGCATCAAGTACAAGCAGGTGGAGTACATGAAGGACCACATGGGTGAGGTCTTCGAGGGCGTCATCAGTGGTGTCACGGAGAGCGGTATCTATGTGGAGATCACGGAGAACAAGTGCGAGGGCATGGTACCTCTGCGCGACTTGGACGATGACTACTACGAGTTCGACGAGCGCAACTTCTGCCTCCGTGGCCGCCGTCGTGGCAATCGCTACTCTCTGGGCGATACCGTCAAGGTGAAGGTGGCCCGTGCCAACCTCGAGCGCAAGCTCCTCGACTTCGTCCTGGCCGACAAGGATGAGTAGCCAGTAAGAATAATTAGACGAATTTATGACAAAGAGGGCGTGTCACAACTTTGACACGCCCTCTTGCTTTGCTCCGTCTATCCAGACTTCGAACATGGCACGGTTGTCGAAGACATACTTGCCGTCTATCCTGACGCCTTGTAGCGAGAGGCGTATGTGGTCGATGCCCCAGGTGGATTCGTCATCGGCAAAGATCTCGTCTTCCGTGTTTCCGTTGGAGAATTCGAAGGTGACGAGGTGACGGCTTCCGCCAAAGGTCATGTAAAGAGCCACGGGAGAGGGGAAGAGGATGAGCCTGCCCTTCTTTGAACGGATGTCTTGGCCCAGGTCGTGCTGGATCTGGTAGGCCAGCGTGAGGCAGGTGTTGGGTTGGGTACGCAAGGCTTCGGCCAGTTCGGCATGGGGCACCACTTTGGAGAGCCAGGAGATGGGGAAGTCGGGGATGGTCACGAAGGGACGGGCATAGCCTCCCACCATGTAGGGGAAGGCAAGGATGGAGTCCCTCATGGATTGGCGCACCCATACGCCCTCCTCGTCCTCTCGTTCATGCCTGGCTGTGTCGCACATGAAGGCCCACAACCGTCCCTCGTAGTTGCCCTTCACGCCCTCGCACAGTTCTGCCTGCACCTTCGACAACTCGATGTAGAACACCTTCCGTACCGGTTCGTGCTCGCAGGCCGTGAGGCAGAGCAGTATGGTCATGAGCCATAGCGGCAGTACCCGCTGCGCTACTCTCAAGAGCAGCCCTCTTGCATATCCTTTTCTCTTTGATACGATCTCTTTACAATGCATATCTTCTTCTGCTTTGGTAGTGCAAAGTTAATACAAGTTGCTCGCCCTTCAAAATCTTTTAACAATTATTACAAGAGGGTCTGGGCCCGACTTTTCTACCATGCGCATGACAAGGCTTAGTCATGCGCATGCATAGGTCAAGTCATGCGCATGCATAAGGCAAGTCATGCGTATGACTAAGGCGAGGCACCTGCAGATAGGAGGCCTTACAGATTTTTTTAGTTTTTGACAGAAAATGGTCAACACTCTACCAAACGCTCTAAATCAGTTGTATATCAATAAGATAGACTGGTAGAGTGTTTGAAAAAGACTCTACCAACACTCTACCAACACTCTACCAGCATTCTACCAGTACTCTTCCTGTAACCTGCCCAAGTAGATCACGATGGCTTGGGTAGAGTCTTAGTAGAGTCTTGGTAGAGTGTCAAGGTCGACACTCTACCAAGGTAAAGTATTGATAGTCAACCTGTTTGTGCCCATTTGGTAGAGTGGTAGAGTGTTTTTGCATAAAACTATTTTTCATTCAAATATAGTGGCATATGTCCTGTAGCCATCCTTACTTCATCATATACTTCTTGCCATCCTTGATATAGATGCCCTTGCCGGGCTTGGCCTCAATCTTGCGACCCTGGAGGTCGTAGAGGGTGCTTGATGCAGGAGATGCGATGTGTGAGATGTCGGTGGGGACTTCAGCATCCTCCAAGATGTTCTTGAACTCCTTCCATCCCTCGGCCTGTGCGTAGGCCTCACGGCAGCCGGGGAGGACGTGGAGGGTGGCTGTGGCCAGGTCGGCCATGTGCTCGGTGCCAAATACGGCGATGCTGATCTTTTGTGGCGTTGTGGCCAGGTTGGTGACGGATATGCCGGGTGAATACCAGCCGAAGGCCATCTCCTCGATCTTTGTCACACTGCCTGGTAGGGTTATCTGCTCCAGTCTCTGTCCACATCCGTTGAATGCATTTTTTCCTATCTCCTCGATGCCTTCTGGCAGTACCACGGAGGTCAGTTGCCCACAATCATGGAAGCTGTCCTCGCCGATGCGTGTCGTGCGATAAGTCTTTCCGCCGTACACGACAGCTTCAGGGACTACCACCTTGCCTTGGTATGGGCCTTGGTATGGTTCGATGAAGTTTTCCTCTTCCTTATAGGTCACGGCACAGGTGCCTTCTGCTTCGGACAGCACCTTGTAGTAGATACCATCGGCCTCAAAGTCGTACGGGCCCTTGCCTGGGGTGATCGACGAGTGGATCATCAACATCACCTGCTCCACATAGGGGTCTTCCTTGTAAGCCCCTGCGTATCTGTACGCATCTGCAGAGCTCCAGCAGGTATCGTCGATACACAGGCTTTCCTCTTCTTCTGGTGCCTTGTAGAGCATCTTCCCGTTACGGTAGTAGGCGTTGAGCGTGCTGGCATATATATTGCCGTTTGTAGGTATAGGGAGGAAGTACAGAGGGTCCATCGGATTGTTGAGGGATCCCATGGCCTCGTATATGCCCTGTGTGTCCATGTGCCATACCCGGCACTCCGTTTCGTCCAGGAGCTGGCAGGTGCCCATTGACGTCACCTTGTAGCGCCCGTCAGGGGATACGTTGTCTCCCGGCTGTAGGCTGAAGTTGTACAGCACGCATTCGCTGCCTTTCTGGAAGTAGGGCAGATAGGTCCATTCTTCGCTGACAAAGTATTCTCCGTACAGCAGTCCCGGCAGCGACTCCGTCCGTGCGTAGACCACTCCTTCCTCTTCCCTCATGGGTAGCCACATGGTGATGGTCGGCACTCCGTCCTTCATCACTATCTTTCCCATCATTTTGTAGGTTGTCCCTTCTATCTCCTTCTCTCCTCCTACGAAATAATAGGTGTACGTCTTGTCGTCGATGTCCAGATAGCAATTCTTCTCCCACACCTTGGTCATAAACTCGCTTCTGAAGGCCCACACGGGATTGCCGTCAAGGAAAGAGCGGCGAGTCAGCTCTCCTTGAGCCAATGATATCGCTGATATTGCAATGCAGGACAAGAAAAGAATGAATTTCTTCATAATAGTCTGTCTTGATTCGTTTTTGCAAAGATATGTATTTCCATTAATAACTCCAAAGGAGCAGGTGGCTGACTATTGTTTCGCCGGGGTGGATTCTGTGTGCCTGTCCCTTGGCTCGTATGGCCTCAGCCATCCTTACTTCATCATATACTTCCTGCCATCCTTGATGTAGATGCCCTTGCCGGGCTTGGCCTCGATCTTGCGACCCTGGAGGTCGTAGAGGGTGCTTGATGCAGGAGATGCGATGTGTGAGATGTCGGTGGGGACTTCAGCATCCTCCACGATGTTCTTGAACTCCTTCCATCCCTCGGCCTGTGCGTAGGCCTCACGGCAGCCGGGGAGGACGTGGAGGGTGGTTGTGGGGGCAAATGAGGACTCATGTGCAAATGAGGAAACCGTTGTCACGGGAGGAACTGGTGACAAGGCGCTCACATGTGAAAGCTTATCGCAACCATAGAATGCATGAATATCTATTTGCTTGATGCTAGAGGGGAGCACCAGTGACGATATGGGTGCCCTTTCGAATGCTTCTGGTCCAATGACACTGACTCCTTCGTCTATAGCTATCGAGGTGAGCTTCTTACACTCATAAAAGCAATGTGTAGGAATAACTTCAATCCCAGACGGGATGTGCACATTTGTCAGACCTGCACCGTAGAATGCGCAGGAACCCAGCTCCGTGAGGCTTGACGGCAGGGGTGCATATTCCAGAAGCCGGCAGAGAAAGAAGGCACAATCTCCGATGGTTGTAAGGTTATCAGACAGATTAACCTCCTTTAGGTTGTCGCACCCCGCAAATGCGCTTGTACTGATTGCTTCCAGATTTTCATTGGCGAAGAAACGCTCAAGGCCGATACAGCACTCAAATGCCAGGGGACAGACAACTCTGACGCTGGATGGGAGTTTTACCTCGCGGACGAAGGACCACGAGAAGGCCTTGTATCCTATGTAGCAAGTGCCTTCCCTTATCGCACACTCCTCAGCATCCTTGTCGCATACCTCGACAAGATAGTTGCCGGCATATCGTATGCCATTCTCGACGGGCAGACTGTAGCAGCCACCAAAGATGTCATCCCCAAAGGTGGTTATGGAATCTGGGAATCTGACGTGCTCAAGCCTGCTGCACTCTACAAATGCGTAATTGCCAATTTCACTCACACCTTCAGGAAGATATAAGGAATGCAAGTTTGAGCAGCCAAAAAATGCAAATTCCTCTATCTTTCTTATGCCTGATGAGCACACTACCGATTCCAGTTCGGGATTGGAATAAAAAGCATATCTGTCCAAACTAGTGACAGGGTAAGAGGTGCCGTTGTAGGTTACTGTTGCGGGAATCGTGATGTCCCCTTTGTATGTAGGGATAGCCTGTACGCTCTCTATCTCTCCGCTGGCATTGAAGAGAGTGTCAATCTTGCATGTCACTCCAATCTCATTGCCATGAATATTGTAGTATATGCCGTCCACCTCGAAGTCGTGGGCAAAGCCCAGTGTTGGCAAAAGCCAAACCAAAGTGATGATAATTTGTCGGATGTGTCTCATGTCTCTATTCTGTTTGCTTGATTGCCCCTCTGTCTGCAATTCTGCTTCCAAAGGTATGTAAAAACTTTTATACTTGCAAAGTTATGTATTTCCTATAATATTACCAAAGGAGCTGTCATCCTTTTTCTCGTCGGGGTGGATTCTGTATGCCTGTCCCTTGGTCATTACTTGTGATACTTCTGCAGGTCAGAGTCTATCTGCTGATAGGGTATCTCTCTGAAGTCCTTGCTCTTAATGTATCTCTCGAATGGGATTGTCAGAAATTCGCATCCC
>JAZLII010000253.1:0-4817 GCA_045617275.1 Bacteroidaceae bacterium | reverse complement strand
TCATCCGCAGATGGGCACCACCCAGTGAGAACAACACCGAGCGCTATCTCGCCAACGTCTCCAAGTGGTCGGGCCTCGACCCCGACAAGCCCATAGCTGGTCACGATGCCAACACCTACATCGCAATCGTAGCCGCCATGTCTCGCATGGAGAATGGCACCGATGCCAAGATGGAGGATGTCGTAGAGGGTTGGAGGTTGGCCAATCAGTAATCGCCTATGACCCACGTACAGAAAGAAAACATCCAGTATGGCACTGCCCTCGTGATGCTCTTTGCCGGTATCGTCCTGGCCTTCGTAGGCTTCCTCACCCCTCCCAAGGGAGAGATCCACGACTCCGTGCTTTGGCTCTTCGCACAGTGCCTCATCTACGCAGGCAGTGTCTTCGGACTCAGCCTGTACGTACACAATGCAATCGACAAAAGACTAAAAGACCGCTCAGCGAGCTTGCTCGATGCTTCGCTCGAAGGGCAGAAGAATGAAGTATGAAAGCAATCATCATCACAACACTACTCCTCCTCGTTAGCTGCCACACGCAACGTAGTGCTGTCGAGGAGCAAAGAATCGAGGTGGACTCCGTGAAGGTCCATGAGGAGATGATCAATATCCATCTCTCCGACTCCCTCCTTCAGGAGTGCATCTTCCAGGCAGACAGCCTCTCATTCGTGGCACACGCTGACAGCTCCGTGCAGGTCGTGGCAAGAAATGTCACCTTTGCATCTCGCAAGAGCAAAGTGAAGGAAGAGAAGGCCAAAGTCTGCATAGAGGATACCACCTCCGTGCATATCCGTGACACGACAGCCGTCAAGAATCAAGTAGACCGACAAGCTATCTATGAGCCTCCGGACTTCAAGACATTCTTCCTGTTCTTTGGTCTTATGATACTCGTTTACCTCGTCTTCCCACGAAGATGAAGCAGTAGATACGAATCATAAATATAAGAGGCTGGTCCGTAATGAACCAGCCTCTTGCTATCGTATGAACTAGATGAGTTTATTACTCCTCGTCCTCATCGTCCCAAGAGAAACCTCTGCGATGACCCTTGACCTCCAAATCTCCGTTTCCGCTTCCTCCGCCTATCTCAGTATCAGAGTCTGCAAGAAGCATCTGGTCTGTGTCAATCAAAATGATCTTCAGTCGGGGTTCTGAATAATTTTTCTTTGTCATAATCATAATAAATTACTAAAGTTTCCCACCCTGCCAAACGGGCTGAAAGCAACATTGGCCTTTCAGGCCGCCCCTGTCAAAAGGTGGGAAACTTTAGTTATTTATTCTATTGGACTGATGCTCTTTTCCAATTCAAATGCCTTCTGCTTATCTTCCTCGAAGTGTTCATCACGGTATTGATGCTTGTCTGCTTCGCTGAAGTAATCCATGTCGTAATCGGCATAGTTCTTTCTCCGCTATGCTACGAAAGCGTCTCCATTCGTCGCCGAGCGCTTGACTTGGCAGGTATTGTAAACCTTAAGAGACTTTACTTCACAACCATAGATAGCAGTAAATGAGCCCTCAATCTGACTGCACATAGGACCGTATGCAGTTTCACCCCATTCCTTTGTCGCATTCATGGTGTAAATGAAACCGATTGGCTTCTTGGCAGCAAGAGTCTTCAGCGTACCAGTTGCCGGATCAACCTGATAGCAAAGGCTCGGGAAGAGGAAACGTTCAGTTGATGGAAAGCGCGTATTCTCTTACTTGTTCTATGTCCATAGTCACACTCGTTAAGTTGCATTTGTTCTTGACAGATTCTTTGTCTTAGTCATTCTATTCTCTCCGTTGCGTAACCGCCGCCCGGCATGATCTGCACCTTGTTGCGACTGGCATCACCGGTGATGATGATGGCTGTCATGGCTGGTTCCATCGTGGGGATGGTGAGCTGCGTGGCTTCCGGCGAATCGTACCATTCTGGGGTTGCAGTCACTTGGGCATTCTCTGTACGACGCAGATAGCCCGTGTATTGTCCCAGGCTGTGTTCGCCACCATCCTTCGCTCCGCCTGGGTTGGCATAGTAGTTGGCAAAGGCTCGCTCCTTAAGTGGACGGCGCGATGACGCGATGAGTGCTTTCTCCAGCGCTTCTGGCGATGAGTACTTTTGTGCAAGAATCCTTGCCACGGGTTCGGTGAGAAGTATGGTGCGATAGGTGAACTGCTTGCCACTGCCAAGAGCAAACTGGCAACGCTCACTGATGTCCCATGCCATGAGTTGCATGATGCGTTCGGCATTGGTTGTGGAAGGTGCCATGTTGTTGCCCCAGAGCAGGGTAGAGCCTACGGTGATGGTGCTCTCGTCCGCCTTGAAACCCTTGCGCACATGGTAAGGTTGCCAACCTATTCGGCGGCACGCATCCTCGTCCTCCACCAGACACCAAGGCATCAGGTAGCCGAAGGTACCCATGCGATCCTGCTTTACGTAATAACCGGCAAGGTTCATCAGCGCAAGGTTCATGAAACGCCCTATGCAGACGTTCGCCTCCTCGTTGATCTCGCCCTGACCATTGTCTATGCCCAGCTTCTTGGCTATAGGACCGTTTATCCAGCAGTATGGTTGCCAAGCATGTGTGCTTGCCAGGGTGCGACGGAAATCGCCCGCACCGATGGCCTTCGTCATGGCAATGAGAATCGGCATGTATTCCGGTTTGCAACCAGCCATAACAGCATTGACCGCCACGTGCCAAGCCTTTGTGTCGCGATGTGCGATAGGCAATACGGCAACCGTCTCATCCCACTTGTAGCGGGTGTGCTTCATGAATTCCGTTACCTTCTCATAGGTTGGCGGGATGATAGGAAGTCCGTCCGACCAGTTCATCTGGCGGAAGTATTCGTTAACCTCGTCAAGTGTGCCGTAGAACACGTCATCACGCAAATCGCCCTTGTCGGCTTTCATACCCTTGTTGCGTTCTACGTCTGTAATAGGTTTGGTGAGCGCTTCCACAATCTGTGGCCACAGCACCTCGTCGGTGTTCCTGATGAGTTCTTTTTCTGTGTGTGTGGCAAAAGCACCAGGGTATTGGGCAATGCGCATCACGGGCACACCATTGTTGAGTGCCGTATAGCGCGCCTGATCCGTAAAGCCGGGTGCTGCAATGATGACCGATGGTATGCCAAGACGTTCGGCAGCGATACATGAACCAGTCTCCTTGGGAGTGCATAGCCCGCAACCGCCATTGCCGGCAATGACGGCATCCACGTGCATCGACTTCAGTTTCTCTTCAAACTCCTCCACCGAGCGCCTTCTAATGCCCGGAGCAGGATAGACACCGGCAGCACCTATTTCATCGAGTAGGATGACACGTGCCTTCGGGTAGTGCTTCAGAATGAGACGCTTGATCTCGGGGTGCGTGACCTTTGTCATGAAGCTCACACCCACCACGGCTATGGTCTTTCCGTCCAGGGTCGAAAGTCGCGGAGCCTGATCGATCATCTTTACGGTGCTTCTGCCAACCGGAGAAACAACCGCATAGCCGTCGCCTTTAGGCATATCGCCGGACTGATGGAACTCCGTTTCGCAAGTCTCGTCACAAACCATTCGCTCTGTCTGAGCAAAGACATTGGCTATGGCAAGCGATAGGATTAATGCAAAAATTATCTTCTTCATGTGATTATACTAACTAAAGTTTCCCACCCTTTTGGGTAACAATTTATTTTATTGAATTACAATTATTTAACTATTAAAATAACAGGAATTTGAAAGAAAAGTTGTAAATTAGCAACTGCTAAGAAAACCAACCACAACATCAAACAAACACCTGTTATGAAGGCAAATTTAGAGAATATTCACGAGATATACAACATTTTCTGCCAAAAGAATCGCATGAACGCAGATATTATCAATCTTTTCGACCGTTTTCATCTTTCTCAGACGCTGAGACACCTGAAGATGGAGAAACAGCAGGGCATCTCGGCCTCGCTGCTGATAGTGCTGCTGTGTCTTTTCCGAATGTGCCATGAAAGCATCGGAAGTTTCGCTTCCCATCAGTTCTACGGATTGTTCCAGTCTGGCAAGAACTGCTTCTACAGAATGTACAACCGCTCCTCAATGGATTGGAGGAAACTCCTGCTTCGCATGTCCGTACGCTTCATGGCAATCCTGAAGGAGAGGAAGGCGGAGGAGGCTGACCATCCCCACTGTTTCATCCTGGACGACACCACGCTGGAGAAGACCGGCACCTTCATGGAAGGCATAAGCCGTGTGTTCGACCATGTCTGCCACAAGTACATCCTCGGTTACAAGCTTCTGCTGCTTGCCTATACCGATGGCCGCTCTTCCATCCCTGTCGATTTTTCCCTTCACAGAGAAAAGGGAACGGAGAAGAAGTATGGTCTTACCGCCGAAGAGAGGAAGAGCCAGTACCGCAAGGAACGCCGTGAAGGCGATGCTGACGCGGAGCGTTTTGCTGAGCTTGACGAGGATAAGCTTTCCTGTGCCATAAAGTTGATCAAGAGAGCGTGGGCATCTGGCATGAAAGCCGCTTACGTGCTGTGTGACAGTTGGTTTACGTACGAGAAGCTCGTTCATGAGGTTAAGATGCTCAGCGACCACAAGATGTTCGTCTTAGGCATGGCGAAGATGGACAAGAGACGATATAAGGTAGAGGGCTTCTTGCACACTGCCCATGAACTGATTGCCAAGCATGAATCACGGGGTCAGACCCCGTGATTCACCATGAAAACCGTAACGTGCAGATGTACTGGTAGTTACAGATTAATAACAAGGCAAAAGTGAATCATGGGGTCTGACCCCGTGATTCACATTTTTTGATCTAATAATCTTAAAACTCACACGCCATGACCCACGTACAGAAAGAAAACATCCAGTAT
>JAZLII010000252.1:0-4348 GCA_045617275.1 Bacteroidaceae bacterium | reverse complement strand
CCCTCAAGATATCCCTCAAAAATCAACCCCTAAAACCCTCCACCCCTCATGACACTCTCCGCACTCGACTGGCACGCATGGCTCACCATCGCCCTCATAGTAGGTATGTTCGTCACCCTCATGCGCACCAAGCTCCCTGCCGACATCGTCTTCCTCGGCGTGATGGCACTCCTCCTTCTCACCGGCTGCCTGCCTGAGAAGGACATCCTATCAGGCTTCTCCAGTTCCACGGTAGCCGTGGTGGGCGTACTCTTCTTCGTCATAGCCGGACTGGAACAGACGGGCGTGCTGCAATGGACCGTCCAGCACCTCCTTGGCACGCCCAAGACCTTCGGTCGCGCCATCCTGCGCCTCATGCTGCCTGTAGCAGTCCTTTCCGCATTGCTCAGCAACACCACAGTCGTTGCGCTCTTCATCCGTGTGGTCAAGATGTGGGCCAAGAAGCTCAGCATCGCACCCTCTAAGCTTCTCATACCCCTCAGTTATGCTGCCGGCATGGGTGGCGTCTGCACCCTCATCGGCACCCCGCCCAACCTCCTCATCTCGGGCTTCTATGCCGATGCCACAGGAGAGCAACTGAGCATCTTCACCACCACCCTTCCCGGCCTCTTCTGCCTCGGTGTGGGCATGCTCACCATCATCCTCCTCCAGCGACTCCTGCCCACTCGCAAGTCCCCCGAGGACGAACTCACCGAGCAGCACACCGGAGCCGTGCACTATCTCTACATCCCCTCCAGCGGTCACCTCCCCGGACAGACCCTGGGCGATCTGGGCATGGTGGCGGACTGTCGCCGTCTGCAGATGCTTGGCGTAGTACACTACGACGGCGAGGTGGAGCACGTCAGCCACATGACCGACGAAGAGGCGCAGGAGGTCTTCCTCATGGGAGGCGATACGCTGCTCTTCACGGGCGACAGCCAGGAGGTCTGTGCCCTGGGCCATAAGTACGGTATGCGTGGCGACAAGATCACCGACACCGGTGAGGTCAAGACGGGCTTCCCCACCCTCCTCTCTGCCCTCATCATGCTCGCCATGGTACTGCTCTCAGCCTTTGAGATCATGCCCCTTCTGGATAGCTGCATCCTGGCAGCCGCCCTCATGCTCGTGACCCGTTGTTGCTCCATCAAGCAAGCCAAAGAAGCCGTCAACTGGGACGTCCTCATGGTCTTTGCCGCCAGCGTCACCCTCGGCAAGGCCATCGATGCCACCGGTCTGGCCCAGCTCCTTGCCGACCAGATGGCTGTCCTGAGCCTTGGCAATGCCATCACGGCGCTCGTCATCCTCTGCTTCCTGGGCACCTTCCTCACCGAGTTCGTCTCCAACACCGCCTGCGGAGCCATCATGGCACCCGTTGCCATCAAGATTGCCACTGCCCTGGGCGTCAATCCCCTCACCTTCTGTGTGGCCCTCATGATCAGCGTCTCCTCCAGCTTCGCCACGCCTATCGGTTCGCCCACCCATCTCATGGTCTACGTTCCCGGAGGCTATCGTTTCACTGACTTCCTCCGCATCGGCCTCCCCATGAATTTCATCATCCTCGCTGCCAACATCTTCATCACCCTCCTCCTCTTCCCCCTTTGATATAAAAAAATCGGAGCGACAAACTGTCACTCCGAATATGTGTCAAGCCTTATGGCTTGACGGAGTCGAGCGTTGAGCGTGGAGCGGCGAACGATGAGCGATGAGCGATGAGCGATGAGCGATTAGCGCTCAGCGCCCCAACGGCTTTCCGTTGGGACCTACTATCTTTCCAGTATGGTGTCTTCAAGTCCCTTGGTCTCGGGCAGCGTGAAGTCGCCCGTTGTGAGTTCGGCCACACGGTGCGTCAGCGTGCCGATGGTCTTGATCAGTCCCTTGTTGACATAGCGCTGCTTATTCTCGTCAAACGTCACTTCTGGTCCCTGCAGCAAGGGCACTTTGTCCACGTAGATATTCTGGCGCCATACCTGGGTGCCTGCGGGGTGATCGACATTGAGCAGACTGCACACCTCTCCGCTGCGAAACTCGGCAGCTGTCTTATATTCCAGATTGATCTTACTTCCGCTCAAGGTAAGCGAGGGACCACCCTCCAAGGCATAGCAATTCGCGATGACCGTGCTCGAATAGGTCGCACAGCAGATGGCATAGGCCTGTTCGTTATCATAGATTGAACTCCTTTTCGTGCTTACCATGCCCGTGTTGTAGCAGTTCTTTATGTATCCGTCACTCTCCATGTTGTAGCATATACCAGCTGCTTGCATGTTGGCCGTTACCACTCCTGTATTGGCACACGATATGATTTGATATCCGCCGATACCTGAGGCATTAGAGGCGGCTTCTATGCTACCCTGATTGGTGCAGTTCTCCACCGTGGCTTTTCCCAGGCTTATACCTGCCGCACCATTGTTTGTTGCATACACACGTGCGCCATTATGGCAGTTGTAGATATAGCACCCCAGTTGAGCATCGGAGGCAATTCCAGTTGCACCCCAATAAGAACCGAGATAGCTGTCGGCCAAGGTAGTGTTGAGGATGCGGGCCGTGCCCTGGGGTTTGTAGAAGAGTCCGGCCCTTGTCGCATTGATGAGGTTTGAGCTTGAGGCGTAGTAGAGACCACTGATGGTATGTCCACAGCCGTCAAAGGTGCCGGCAAAGTCCTTGATCGGAGTCCAGGCTTTCAGCGAACCGGTCGACGCATCGAGTTTTCCGTCCTCACCCAGCACATGGGGATTGACCCTGACGTCTGCCGTGAGGCGTGCCGACTTGCTGCTGCCAGCGTTGCACAGTTCAGCATACCAGCATAGCTGTCCGCCGTTGCTTATCTCATACATGTCGTCCGCCTCATTGAGAATGGCAGGTTCGTAGGTCTGGCATACAAGGCAGAAGCCGTTGTTGTCCGCAAAGTCATGACCCCTGACAGGCAGCAGGACGGCTTGGGCAGTCGTCTTTGTGTCTTCGGCGAGCGACTCCGAGGTGAAGTAGTTGTCACACGCGCTGCAGTACCAGTTTTCCAGGTTACCGTCGTGTGTGCAGTCGGCCTCCTTCGCCTCGTTGTGGATGGGCGTGTTGTGATGTGCAGGGAGGACGATCCATTCTGGCAGCGCCACCTGGCCGCCATACGAGTACTGGTAGTCCTGGCGGCATCTGCTGCAGTGGTAGTAAGCCACGTTGCCTGGCTCATAGCAGGTGCTTTCCTTGCGATCTACCGATGTCATCACATGTCCCAGCGATGGGATAGTCTGGTTGCTCATGGAGTAGTAACAATCCGAGCAGTGCCAGGCTTCTGTAATGCCAGGAGTAGTGCAGGTGGCGGCCTTTGCAGGTATGTCTACCACCTTGTGGTGTTCATAAAACTCACCCTTGGCACCGCATACAGAGCAGATGGACATATGGCCAAGGTTTTGATGTGCCTCATACTTGCTGAAGTCATGATCCTGCGACTTCACATGCCTACACACGCTGCAGGTGGCCACATGCTTCTGAGTAGTCGGATTCTCCTTGTACTCACCATAGCTGTGGGCTATGGGTCCCTCCCAGTGGCATTTCGAGCAACTTCCATGATGGCTTTCGTCATCGCCCTCCACGTCGGTGATGGTGAGCATGTGGGGTGCCGATGTGACTACCATCCCACACTTCGAGCAAGTGATGAAGTGCCAGCCTGCGTTGTCCGCACTGATGGGCGCAAATCCAGCCTGATCATGATCCTGGGCAGCATTCAAGTATCCACACGTGGTGCAATACTGCTGGCAAGGTTTGTACCCGTTGTTGGCGCTGTTGTCTCGCCAGGCGAAGGTGTGGTCCTCAGAAGTGAAGTCGGTACTGCACTCCTTACACGTGCCACTATGGGACGTGGCCGTCTTGCTGTAGTTCACATCACAAGTATGCTTGCTCATCTTGAAGTAGTGATGCTCCGTAGCCGTGCCTCCCGCATTCAGGTCGGCAGAAGGCTGTATCGTTCCGCTGCTGTAGAGCCCGGCATATTCCGCTTTCGAGATCAGGCTGGCGCTCGACTCCACAAAGACACCGTTGACGACGGGTGTGGAGGCACTGGAGTTGCCTGTCTTGCTGGCATATAGGAGGAGAACGTCTGCTCCCGTACGTCCGGCATTCAGATTGCCGGCATCAGCGTGGGTACCCATCTTGGTATATACTTTCCCCGCTATCGACAGTGTTTTTGGTGGCACCC
Organism: Bacteroidaceae bacterium; assembly: GCA_045617275.1. Lineage (GTDB taxonomy): Bacteria > Bacteroidota > Bacteroidia > Bacteroidales > Bacteroidaceae > Physcousia. Next base: position 183 of record JAZLII010000252.1, on the reverse strand, counting down.
TCGCACCCTGAGGTACAATCACCACGTCCGTGAGCGCCTCACTCTTCTTGGTAGTGGCCTTGAAACCGATGTACACATATTTTCCGCCGCCGTTTCGGTTCACATTGCGGTCAATGACGGTATATCCGGCATCTGCCATGGCTTGTTTAGCTTCGCTTTCGGTATTTCCGGTTGCCACGTATA
>JAZLII010000251.1:0-26501 GCA_045617275.1 Bacteroidaceae bacterium | reverse complement strand
CATAGCCCGGATGAGGGAGCTCAAACTTGTCGCAGAAGAGGTCTACGTAGTTGTTGAAATTGGTCAGCAGGATGTACTTGCCAAAGTCCTCAAGAGGATGCTGGGTGTAGCGTGGCAACCAATTTTCAACGATTTCTTGCTTTGTTTTCATCTTTTTTATCTACTTTTGCAATGCATTTGCAGAGATACGTTTTGCAAAAATATAAAAAGGTGAGCAGAATGCCAAACAAAAACGATAAAATATCAGCCCTCAACCTCCCCGCAGCACAATTGCGCATCAAGACGGAGAACGGGAAGCAACAGGTTTTTGACATCCTGCGACAACGCTTCGTGACCCTTACACCCGAGGAATGGGTGAGGCAGCACTTCATCCATTTTCTCATCGAGCAAAAGGGCTATCCGGCTGCTCTTCTGGGCAATGAGGTGCCGCTTCAAGTGGGTACGATGAAGAAGCGATGCGACACCGTGGTCTATGGCCGTGACACCAAACCGGCCATAATAGTAGAATATAAGGCTTCTCACGTGGAGATCACGCAGGCCGTCTTCAATCAGATATGTCGCTACAACATCACCCTACGTGTGCCCTACCTCATCGTGAGCAACGGATTGCAGCATTTCTGCTGCCGGGTGGACTATGAAAAGGGCACGTACAGCTTCCTTGCCGACGTGCCCTCTTATGGGGATATTTTCGGTGAGCGTTGAATGTTGAGCGTTGAGCGTTTTTTCAGGAACAGCTGAACGCAGAACGATTTCAATCTAATGCTCTGCCGAGCGAATCATGCAAATGCTTACTCAGCCTCCTTCTTAGCGCGTACGCTACGACGACGCTTGGTGGTCTTCTCCTCTGCAGGCTTGTCGAGCTGTACACCAGCCAACTCGGGATCGATCAGGATACGGCCACAGTACTCGCAGACGATGATCTTCTTGTGAAGACGTACGTCCAACTGACGCTGAGGGGGAATCTTGTTGAAGCAACCACCACAGGCATCGCGCTGTACGTAGACGATACCCAGACCATTGCGCGCATTCTTACGGATACGCTTGAAGGCGTTGAGCAGACGAGGCTCGATGCAGAGTTCGATAGACTTAGCCTTCTCACGCAGCTTCTCCTCCTCAGAGCGGGTCTCGGTGATGATGTCCTCCAGCTCGTTCTTCTTCAGGTTGAGGTCCTCACGACGGTCACCAATGAGCAGCGTATAGCTGTCAGCCTCACGGGTGATGCGCTCGATGTTCTCCTGAGCCTCACGGATCTTCTTGTCATTGAGCTGGTTGTCCAGTTCGCTGTACTCGATCTCCTTGGTCAATGAGTCGTACTCACGATTGTTGCGCACATTGTTGAGCTGCTCCTTGTAGCGAGCGATGTCGGAGTTGTTCTTCTCGATGTTGATACGACGACCGCTCACCTCGCGCTGCAGTTCCTCCACCTGATTGCGCATACGCTCTACACGGGTGGTGAGACCCTCGATCTCGTCCTCAAGGTCCTGTACCTCAAGAGGCAACTCACCACGCAGGGTCTTGATCTTGTCGATGTCGCTGAGGGTGGTCTGCAAGTCATACAGATTCTTCAGTTTGGACTCAATAGACATCTCTGATGGGTCCTTAGCTTTTTCTCTTGCCATTGTTTTGTTGTTTTATATATATTATAATGTATGTAATCGAAACTATTTATAGTATAGACTTCTCATAATATCTGCACTTACCTATACTCTGTCGGTTTTTCCCTAAGGCCAACCTGCCACCACTATAGATAGTGTATGGGGTTGGTGTCGATGCGCGTGACGAAGACGGGCAGCTCGGGTGCTTTCTCTTCGAGTAGCTGGCGGATGATCTCCATCGTGAACTGCTCGCTCTGGTAGTGTCCCAGCACACCTATCTGCAAGAGCTGCTCCGTACCCATATACTGATGGTAGTGCATCTCGCCGGTGAGGAAGGCATCGGCCTCCAGTCGGAGCGCCTCTTCCATGACGAAATCGCCTGCTCCACCACATAGGGCCACGCTCTGGATGGGACGCTGGAGAAGTTCGTTGTGCATGAGGCAGTCCACGTGGAAGACCTCTTTCACCCATTCCAGAAACAGACTGGCCTCCATGGGGCTTGTCAGATAGCCCATCACGCCCGAACCGGCTTTCACCAGTCGCTCCCGGCCTCCCACCATGGCCTTGACCATGCGGGGACTGAGCATCTGCACGTCCATGAGACTGAGCTTCTCTGCGATCTTGTAGTTGACACCATCTTCCGCGTTGTCGAGATTGGTATGGGCCGAGTAGATGGCCACATCGTGCTGTACAGCCATGCGTACCACACGCTCCACCTGTGTATCGGCCGTAAGCCTACGGAGAGGACGAAACAGCAACGGATGGTGCGAGATGACCACATTGCATCCCAGCGAAATGGCCTCCTCCATCACCTTTTCGGTGACGTCAAGACACAATAAAGCCCCTGATGCTTCCGCCTCCGTCAATCCCACTTGCAAGCCGGCATTGTCATAGCTCTCCTGCAGGGGCAGAGGCGCGAAATACTCAAGGGCGCATACGATATCCTTAATCTTCACGCTTCGCAGATTATGATTTGTGCGTGCAAAGTTACAATATTTGCATGAATAAAACAAATCTTTCAGAAGTTATTGCTTCTTCCCAACCAAAAACAAGGTCTCCATTACTGCTTCAGTCCTTCCAGACGGAGGATGCTGTCGAGCTTGAGATTCCACTCATTGGGTGCATCGACACGGTCAAACTCCCGCAGGATCTGCTCCATGCGCTTCTTCTTTTTCTTCTTCTTGCGCTCCGAAAAACCAAAGGGATGAAGCACATAGTCCATCGCACCTGGAGCCACCTTGTTGAGCACCTCACCCAGCGACTTCACAGACGGTCCTGCACTCTTGCCCAGACTCTGCGAGGTGGCATCCCGGACGGGAGCCAACCGGAGTGAGTCGCCCATGACGGTCACTTCGCGCAGGGTGTCGAGAAAGGCTGTATCGCGCTGGATGGTGTCGCGATGCTGGATGGTGTCCACCCCGTCCCACACACGCTCGGTGGCTGGCAGGCTCGGCATCATGGCTTCTGCGCCTGTCACTACGACAACCAGGCCCAGCACGAGGCCTCTGCGTATGGGGGATCTATACATCGCGTTGATGGTTTGCTTATGGTATGGTCAGAGGTAGCCAGGCCTCACTATATGTACCTGGTGCATAAACTTTGACTTTGCAAAAGTAAGTATTTCCCAAAGAATGAGCAAGCAACGGCGGAAAAATATGTCCACAGGCTTGGCTCTTTAAGATTATTTTGCGACCTTTGCAGACACATTAACAGTTCTTTGCAAAAAGACCCATCAATCCCTCTTGCCCTATGGCACTACATTTCACCAACATGACCTCCAGCATCGACGACCTCACCAAGCAGATAAGATTTGGCGAGACCAGCGGCCCGGAAGTGACACAGATGCGCATAGTCCACCTGCCCGCAGAGTGGTACCCGCAGAGTGCCGTTCAGCTCACCTGGCCTCACGCCCACACCGACTGGGCCCCCATCTTGCAGGAGGTGGAGTCGTGCTACATACGCATGGCCATGGAGATAGCCTCCCGTGAGCGCTTGATCATCGTCACTCCTGAGCCTGAGCACGTGGAGTCCTTGCTGCACACCTATCTGCCCAGCACGGCCTTGCAAAACATCAGCCTGCACCAGATGCCCACCAACGACACCTGGGCACGCGACCACGGCTTCATCACCCTCCTGGGCGAACAGCAGCCCATACTGCTCGACTTCCAGTTCAATGGATGGGGAGAGAAGTTTGAGGCCAAACTGGACAACGAGATATGCCGCCATCTCCAAGAGCAGCAAGTATTCAGGGGCCTCTATGAGGACCACTTGGACTTCGTACTGGAGGGAGGTAGCATAGAGAGCGATGGAAGAGGTACCATCCTCACGACAAGCCAATGTCTTATGGCTCCTCACAGGAACCAGCCATTGTCACAGGCCGACATCGAGCAGCGCCTGCTCCGCACACTACGTGCTCAGCGTGTGCTCTGGCTCGACCATGGCTACCTGGCTGGCGATGACACAGACAGCCACATCGACACGCTGGCTCGCCTCTGCCCTGCCAACACCATAGCCTACGTACAATGCACCGATACCACCGACGAGCACTATGAGGAACTGCATCTGATGGAGGAGCAACTCAAGACCTTCCGTACCCTCGAGGATGAGCCTTATCGACTCATCGCGCTCCCCATGGCTCCCGTACGCTACGACGAGGACGGACAGCGCTTACCTTCGACCTATGCCAACTTCCTGGTCATCAACGGCGCCGTGCTCATGCCCACCTATGGCGACCAGGAACTCGACACGCTGGCAGAGAAGCAACTGCAAAAGGCTTTCCCCAAGCATGAGATCGTAGGCATAGACTGCCAGGTACTCATCATCCAGCACGGCTCTTTGCATTGCTGTACGATGCAGTTCCCCGTGGGGACGATTTGCGATGAGCGATGAGCGATGAGCGTTGAGCGATGAACGATGAAGGTTACGAAGAAAACGATGAAAATAGGAATCATACAACAGAGCTGCACCGCAGATGTGCAGGCCAACAAAGAGAAACTGGCAAGAAACATTGCCGAAGTAGCACAGCAAGGCGCCGAACTGGTGGTCTTGCAAGAACTGCACAACAGTCTGTACTTCTGCCAAGTGGAGAGCGTGGACAACTGCGACTTGGCAGAGCCCATCCCCGGTCCTTCTACGGACTTCTACGGAGAAGTGGCTCGCAAGCATGGCATCGTGCTCGTGACCTCGCTCTTTGAGCGCAGAGCTCCCGGGCTCTATCACAACACGGCCGTGGTCTTCGAGAAGGACGGCACGATAGCCGGCAAGTATCGCAAGATGCACATTCCCGACGATCCTGCCTACTACGAGAAGTTCTACTTCACTCCCGGCGATATCGGTTTCCAGCCCATCGATACCAGCGTGGGACGTCTGGGCGTACAAGTGTGCTGGGACCAATGGTATCCCGAAGGAGCACGACTCATGGCCCTTGCAGGAGCCGAACTCCTCATCTACCCCACAGCCATCGGCTATGAGAGCAGCGACACACCTGAAGAGCAGGAGCGTCAGCGCGAGGCTTGGACCACCGTGCAGCGTGGTCATGCCGTAGCCAACGGATTGCCAGTCATCACCGTCAACCGTACAGGCCATGAGCCCGACCCATCGGGCCAGACCCGCGGCATACAGTTCTGGGGTAGCAGTTTTGTAGCCGGTCCCCAAGGCGAACTGCTCTACCGTGCCTCCAAGGACCAGGAAGAGAACGTCGTCATCGATGTCGACATGAAGCGCTGCGAGCAGGTACGCCGCTGGTGGCCCTTCCTACGCGACCGTCGCATCGAGTGCTTCGACGGACTGACCAAGAGATTTCTCAAGAACTAAGCATACCCCCCTCACAAGGGAGCTATAAAAGACAAAGAGAAGGGCTTGCAGAAGCTCTTCTCTTATTTTATGCATAAAAATTAAGAAACTAGAATGAACGGAATGGCATGCTACTCTCTGTAGTAGACACGCTTCACACGTGGAGAGATGCCTGTGAGTATCTCATAGGGGATGGTACCCACCACATCGGAGAGCACGGTGACGGGCAGATCATTGCCGAAAATAATGGCGTCATCACCTTCCTGGCAATCTATGTCGGTCACATCCACCATGCAGACATCCATACAGATATTGCCCACATAGGGTGCCTTCTGGCCCTTGATGAGGCAGTAGGCATGACCATTGCCCAGATGGCGATCCAGACCATCAGCATATCCGATAGGGAGTGAGGCTATGCGGCTATCACGCGTGAGCATGCCCTTGCGGCTGTATCCCACACTCTCACCGGCAGGCACGTCGTGTATCTGGAGGATGGTGGTGCGAAGAGTGTTGACATTGTGGATGAGTTGGTTGTCGCGTGGATTGATGCCATAGAGACCCAGTCCGAGACGCACCATCTCCATCTGTCTCTCGGGGAAGTGCTCGATGCCGGCACTATTGCACATGTGACGCAAGATACGATGAGGAAATGCCTCCTGCAAAGCCCGGCTTCCTTGTAGGAAGAGCTGAAACTGATGGGCAGAAAACTCATCGAACTGATCGGCATCGCTCCCCACGAAATGCGAGAAGACGCTACGAGGCAGGATGGCATCCTGATGGGTGAAGCGATCGATGAGCTGAGACATGTCCTTCACAGGGTCAAAGCCCATGCGATGCATACCGGTGTCGAGCTTCACGTGGACAGGAAATCCCGTGACTCCCTCGCGCTCAGCCTCCTTGATGAGAGCATCCATCAGGCGGAAACTGTACATCTCAGGCTCCAGCTTGTAGCGGAAGAGCGTACGGAAACTGGTCATCTCGGGATTCATGATGATGATGCCTGCCGTTATGCCAGCACGACGCAGTTCGACGCCCTCATCGGCCACAGCCACAGCGAGATAGTCCACACCGGCATCCTGAAGCATACGCGCTATCTCGATGCTGCCTGCACCATAGCCGGAAGCTTTGATCATGCACACCATCTTGGTGTCGGGACGCAGGAAGGAGCGGTAGTAGTCCAGATTGGCCTTCATCGCACCGAGGTCAACCTCTAGTATGGTCTCATGCACACGCATCTCCATGCGCTCCGTGACATTCTCGAAGTGGAAGTGACGGGCTCCCTTGATGAGCACCACCTCATGATGTAGCTCGTCGCAGAGACTGCCCTGCAAGAGAGCCTCCGTAGTGGGCAGGAAATGGCACTCTGCACCCGAATTCTCAAACAAGGCGGCAGAAGCACATAGCTGCGGACCGACACCGATGAAACGTGTGATGCCACGTTGCTTGACCAGGGCTGCCACGTAGCCATAGAGCTGATCGGCCGGCATGCCGTTTTGCTCGATATCGCTCAGGATGAGTGTGTGGCTGAGACGGCTGGCATCAGGGCGGCGACTCATGAAGTCTACGGCGATGTCCAGACTGCCCAGATCGCTGTTGTAACTGTCGTTGATGAGCGTACAGTCGTGTCGACCCTCCTTCACCTCAAGGCGCATGGCTACGGGCTGTATGCAGGCCAAGCGTTGCTGGATGTCGTCCTCGTTCACACCCAGATAGCGACACACAGCCACACAGAGGGCGCTGTTGACACTCAAGGCATCCTCGCCATCGATCTCCACAGGCATGAGCCGGCACTTCATATCCATGAGCTTCAAGCAATGCTGTATGCACTCATCGTGAGCGGGATAAAAGAGCACTTCTGCATCGCGGAAGAGGCGCAACTTCTCCAGGCATTTCTCCTCAATGGTGGAGAAATTTTCCTGATGAGCATCGCCCAAGTTGGTGAAGACTCCGATGGTGGGCTGGATGATGCCTTGCAAGGCTTCCATCTCTCCAGGCTGTGAGATGCCTGCCTCAAAGATGCCTATCTCCGTCTGACTATTTATGGCCCATACACTTAAGGGGACACCTATCTGGGAGTTGTAACTGCGAGGACTGCGGGTCACGACCATCTGCGGAGAGAGCATCTGGTAGAGCCACTCCTTGACCGTGGTCTTGCCATTGCTACCCGTGATGCCCACTACGGGGATGTCGAAGCGCTCACGATGGCGCTCAGCCAAGCGCTGCAAGGCATGGAGTGTGTCGCCGACTACAAGAAATGCAGCATCGGGAAAGTCTCCCTGCGGTACCTGGCTGACCACGAAGGCACGCACTCCCTTGCGATATAGCTGAGGGATGTAGCGGTGTCCGTCACCTCGAGGGGTGACAATGGCAAAAAAGAGCGTCTCGCGAGGAAAACAGAGCGATCGGCTATCGGTGAGCAGCCAGTTGACACTCACCATCTCGGCTCCCACCACTTGGGCGCCTATCAGAGTGGCTATATTGTTGGTCGTGTACACTTGACGAATTGAAAATTGAAAATGGAAAATTGAAAATGGGCTTTCTCGCAACTGAAGCGAAACGCCGGACGTGGAATGAGACGACTAAGTACTGGAAGACTCGGTGAACCTTTTCCAGATGATCTCCACAGCCTCAGGTGAGGGATGTACCCCATCGGGAGCATAGTAGCTATAGTCGCGAAGTTCGTCCATCATGATCTCATAGGCGGGAAAATAATGGCAGAAGTCGGGATGGGCCTTGATCGTCTCATCGACGGCCAGCAGCAAGGTGGCCTTGCTTAGCTGGCTACCGTGCAGACCGTACTTCTTGTAGCGATAGGGGCTCACGGTGAAGATGATGCTTATCTTTGGATTGGCCTCGCGCACCAGCCTTACGAGTTGGTCAAGCGCTTCCGTCACCTCAGGCAAGGGGGCGCGATACTCCTCGAAGAGCCGGTCGGGCTGTCGCTGACAGTTGGTCACCACCATACCATTCTCACGCAAGCGGTAGCAGACATTGGTACCCAGGGTCACGATGAGCCGCTGTGCGCCCTCGAGTGCATGTCGCAAGAGTGCGAGACGTTCGGCCACTAGTCTTCGCGTCTCCTCCTCTGAGGGGGTGCGGAAGGTGGTGTTGGCCCACCAGCAGCGCCACTCGCCATCAGTCGGAAACACGGGTATGGCGGCAGCCTGTTCTTCCAAGGAGGCTCGTACAAGCTGAAGGATGCTAAAGGGATTGTACAACGTGCCGAGTGGATTGACGGTCACATCCCATCCCTGGGCCTCCATCTTCTCTCCCACATACTGGGCAAAACAGGATCCCAAAAGCACGTATCTGTCTGTCTTTTCGACCTCTATACAAGTTTCCACGCCTCTCTTTATATAATAAGGTGGGCCAAAGGGCCACGCTAACATCTATTTTTCAATGCAAATTTACACAACTTTGATGATTTTATCGTATCTTTGCACAAATTATTTGCCCAGATGAGTGAAAAAAACACACAGTCATTGCTCGAAAGCATCGTTTTTCCTGACGACTTGAGAAAGCTTCCCGTGGAAGCACTACCTCAAGTGTGCGAGGAATTGAGGGCATGCATCATCAAGGAACTGAGTGACAATCCCGGTCACTTTGCGTCCTCTCTTGGCGTAGTAGAGCTCACCGTGGCTCTGCACTATGTCTTCCACACCCCTCTCGACCGCATCGTCTGGGACGTGGGCCATCAGGCTTATGGACACAAGATACTGACAGGACGCCGTGAGAACTTCCATACCAATCGCAAACTGGGCGGCATACGCCCCTTCCCCACTCCCCTGGAGAGCCCATACGACACCTTCACCTCTGGCCATGCTTCCAATAGTATCTCAGCTGCCCTTGGCATGGCTGTAGCGGCCCAGCAGCAAGGCGAGGACCGCAAGGTGGTGGCCGTGATCGGTGACGGTTCGATGACAGGAGGACTGGCCTTCGAAGGTCTCAACAACGCTGCCAGCACCCCCAACGACCTGCTCATCGTGCTCAACGACAACAACATGAGCATAGATCGCAGCGTGGGCGGACTCAAGCACTACCTGCATACACTCCACACCAGCAGCACCTACAACAACTGGCGCTACCGTACCTCGCAGCGTCTCATACAGTGGGGCTGGATCACCGAGGAGCGCAAGAAGCAGCTCATCAGTTTCAACAACGCCCTGAAGGCCCTGCTCAACAATCAGCAGAACATCTTCGAGGGTATGCACATACGCTACTTCGGTCCCTATGACGGGCACGACGTGGTGGAACTCGTACAGACACTACGCAACATCAAGGAGATGAAAGGTCCCAAGCTCCTTCACCTGCACACCAAGAAAGGTAAGGGCTTCGAACCAGCTGAGAAGAATGCCACCAAGTATCATGCTCCGGGCAAGTTCAATCCCGAGACAGGAGAGATCATACGTACCAAGGTGGAAGGTATGCCTCCGAAGTATCAGGACGTCTTCGGTCACACCTTGCTCGAACTGGCACGCCAGAATCCACGCATCGTAGGCATCACACCGGCCATGCCAACGGGTTGCTCGCTCAATATCATGATGCACGAGATGCCTGAGCGTACCTTCGACGTGGGCATCGCAGAGGGACACGCCGTGACCTTCTCTGCCGGACTGGCTACCGACGGATTGCAACCTTTCTGCAACATCTACTCGGCCTTCTCACAGCGTGCCTACGACAATATCATACACGACGTAGCCATAGCCCGTCTCAACGTGGTGTTCTGCCTCGACCGTGCCGGACTGGTAGGCGAAGACGGCCCCACACATCATGGTGCCTTCGACATGGCGGCTCTGCGCCCCATACCCGGACTCACTATCTGTTCGCCCATGAACGAGCACGAACTGCGCCACATGATGTACACGGCCCAGCTTCCCGACCAAGGTCCCTTCGTCATCCGCTATCCTCGTGGCAATGGCGTACTCTCTGACTGGCAATGCCCCATGGAGGCCATCCCTGTGGGCAAGGGTCGCCTCATCAAGGAGGGTGAGCAGACATGCGTGCTCTCCATAGGCCCCATCGGCAACGTGGCCCAGGAGGCCATCCGAGAGGTGGAGCAAGAAGCTCAGGAGCAAGGCAAGACGCTGCACATCGCTCACTACGACATGCGCTTCCTCAAGCCTATCGACGAAGACATCCTGCACCACGTGGGACAGCACTTCAGCCGCGTCGTCACTCTGGAAGACGGGGCACGTCAAGGCGGCCTGGGCAGCGCCGTAGTGGAGTTTATGGCCGATCACGGCTACACGCCACGCATCACACGCATGGGCTTGCCCGACAGTTTCGTGGAGCATGGCACCGTGGCCCAGCTGCAGCACTTAGCCGGCATCGACAAGGAAGCCATCAAGGATGCTGTGAGATCGTGAGCCTTCCATTTTCAATTTTCCATTTTCCATTTTCAATTCGATAAATGAAGATCATCATCGCAGGAGCAGGAGAAGTAGGAACCCATCTGGCCAAACTGCTTTCCAAGGAAAACCAAGACATCACCGTCGTCGACGAGAGTTATGAGAAGACCGATGCCATAGTATCTGCCGGCAACTACGATCTGCTCACGCTCAACGTGCCTCCCACCAGCATCATGGGTATGCGTGAGGCCGGTGTGCAGCATGCCGATCTGTACATCGCCGTCACCCCCGATGAGACGCGCAACATCACCTGCGCCATGCTGGCTCACACCTTGGGAGCCAAGAAGACGGTGGCTCGCGTGGACAACTCAGAATACATGCAGCCACAGTCCCTGCAATTCTTCTCGCAGATGGGCATCGACTCGGTGATCTATCCCGAAGAACTGGCAGCCAACGACATCATCGACGGACTGAAGCGCTCTTGGGCACGACAGTACTGGGAAGTGCATGGAGGAGCTCTGGTGATGCTGGGTGTGAAGCTTCGCGAGACGGCCAAGATACTCAACATACCTCTCTTTGACCTCTGTCCTCCCGATTCGCCCTACCATGTAGTAGCCATCAAAAGAGGAGATGAGACGCTGATACCCAATGGTCGCAGCCAACTCCTTCTCGGCGACATCGTCTACTTCATGACCACCAAGAAGTACGTGCCCTACATCCGCGAGATCGTGGGCAAGGAGGACTATGCCGACGTGAAGAACGTGATGATCATGGGTGGTGGACGTACCAGCGTACACGTGGCTCACAAGAAGCCCGACTACATGTCGATGAAGATCATCGAGCAGAACGAGGCTCGCTGTCAGCGCCTCAACGACCTGCTGGAGAAAGACGACGTGCTCATCATACAGGGAGACGGTCGCGACACACAGTTGCTCATAGAGGAGGGCATCAGCGACACGCAGGCTTTCTGCGCCCTCACTCCCGACACCGACACCAACATCCTGGCCTGCCTGGCAGCCAAGCGATATGGGGTGCGCAAGACCGTGGCACTCGTGGAGAACATGGACTACGTCACCATGGCAGAGCGCATGGACATCGGTACCATCATCAACAAGAAGACCATCGCTGCAAGCCGCATCTATCAGATGATGCTCGATGCCGACGTGGCCAACGTGAAGTGCCTCACCATCGCCAATGCCGACGTGGCTGAGTTCACCGCAGCCGAGGGCTCGCCCATCACTCAGAAGCCCATCCGCGAGATACGCCTTCCCGATGGCATCACCCTGGGAGGTCTCGTGCGTGGCAAGACGGGTATGCCCATCAGCGGTAACACACAGGTAGAGCCTGGCGATATCGTGGTGGCATTCTGCCTCTCGCAGCTCATCAAGCGACTGGACTACTTCTTCAAGAAGCCCAGTTCCAATCCTATCATGAAAGCTATAGAAAAACTAAGGAACGAAGATTGAGGCGGGGAGAAGGGACCCAACGGAAAAGCGCTGGGAACGGTGGCTTTGAGGCCGTGAGGAGACCCAACGGAAAACCGCTGGGCACAGTGGCAGGAGACTTCAGGTCGCTTCGCTAACCGCTCAACGCTCAACGCTCACCGCTCATCGCTCACTTCGGATGTGTTCGATCAAGGTCTTGATCTGTTCCCTCATCAAGTCATATTCGGGCAGTTGCTTATAGGCACTGCCCTTTTTCAGCATGGCCTCTATGGGGAAGGTGCTATGCTGATAGCAAGCCAGCTCATTCTGTCGCTGCATCTCATGGCATGAGAGTTGGTTGATCTCCTGCTCACGCTCCTTTCTCAAGCGTCCACATACGGGCACGAGCAGAGGCATCACGGCGCCCTCAAAGAGGGCATGTCCCTGCATGTAGAGGTAGCAGTTCTCCGGCTTCACTCCCAGCCTCAGCATGGTGTCTCTCATCGCAGGATAGGTCTGCTTGCCATCGGGGAAAGTCTGGTAGAGCTGGTTTTGCGTGGCATTGACACGCTGGCGAAGCTTTGTGAGGGACTTCAAGGGCTGGCTGACATTGATTTCATGAAGCTTCACCACGTAGGCAAAGTCCGACAAGGAGAACTCCTTGAAGTGATCGTATCGGTAAGCCCATACGCTCCACACCAGCAAAGGCCAGATGATGGTGCTGTACTCGTGCAGGAAGGCAGCCAGGTCGATCAGCTCCTTGTCGTTGAGCGTAGCCATCACGCAAGCTTCGTGCAGCCCTTCTGCGTAGCAGTGGTAGTTCTCTATGGCATAGACCTGCGTATGCACCACGTACGGACTGTCATTGAGCCAGGCACTATGCTCGGTCTTCCCCTCCAGCAGGTAGTCGTAGTCGGCATCGACACAGGCTATGAGCGACTTGCCCAGCTTGTCTCCCGACATCATGCTGGCCAAGGCCGACTTCTTGCCTCTCTGCAGCGACGTCTCCCTGCTGGGCAGCATCACTTCAAATTTCAGGTCCTCATCCTCAAACTCCTGCAGCACACTCCTCCAGAACCACACATCGTCGTAGCTCTCCACATACGCCACCACCACCTTACCCTTAGCCTTTGGCTTCAGGCGGTTGGCAGCATCGAGGTACTGCGAATTGAGATTGTCGGTCAGGCGAGGCATGAGGCGAAGTACGAAGTACGAATTATAAATTACGAAGTACAAATTATAAATTAAAAATGGGGGCGTGGAATCTTTTCAATTTTCCATTTTCAATTTTCAATTCGTCACAATATCCTCGACATCGGTCACACAGTCCATCCAGCCATCCATGATGACAGCGGGTGAATGGGTGGTGAGGATGATCTGGGCATTGGGATTGAGGTCGCGTACGAGTCCTATCATCTTCTTCTGCCAGTCGATGTGCAGGCTGATCTCAGGTTCGTCCATGAACATCACGTAGTGCTCACGGTTTTGCACCAGAGCGGTCAGCAAGATGATGAGCATCTGCTTCTCACCGCTGGAGAGCTTATAGGGCAAGAGGCGCTCCCCCATCTGGAGGAAGACGATCTCGTTGCTCTCGCGGTCTATCTTCTTGCCTGTCTCGTGGAAGAGGCAGTCCACCACATCCTGGAAGTGGCTCTTCTCGCCGGCTATCTGCTGAGCCTGCTCCTGAGCATCGGGAGCATTGGAGGTGAAAAGCTGCACGATACGGTTGCTGGCATTCACCTGATAGTCCAGATAGCGACGCTGGAGGAGGTAGAGCTGAAGGTCCAGTTCGCTGTTGAGGTGCATATCTGCCACCTTCTCCACAGCTTCACTCTGTATGAAAGGACGGTCAAAACTCCTTATGACGTCATAGCGGACATTGTCGGCCCCTTCCGGACCGAAGGTCAGCTTCACGCCCAGCCTGTCGATGTCGGCCACCGACTTCGTGCTGCGCAGGGTTCTCACCACACGGTTGAGGATGGTACTCTTGCCCACACCGTTCACACCACTCAGGATGTTCACGTCGGGACGCAGTTCCCACATCACGTGTCTTCTACCGCTCCACAGGGAGTCTATCTCCACACTCTTTATGTATTCTGCATACTGTGCCATAGTAGCTTTGTTTTTTCGAGGTTTTGGGCCCAACGGAAAAGCGTTGGGAACGGTGGCTTTGAGGGGGTGTGAGGGCCCAACGGTCAACCGTTGGGAAGGGTGGCTTGAGGGAGGTCGCTTCGCTCCACGCTCCACGTTCAACGCTCCACGCTCAACGCAGACCGCTCGTCGCTCTGCTGCGCATTGATCGTGCCCACGATGGTCTTTCTCACCTTCATGGGGCTCTCGATGCACGTGATCTTGTGGCAGGTACCACCACTGCCCACCAGTTCGATGCTTCCCGTATTGAGGATACGCTGGAAGAACGACTGGTAGAAGTTGACCGTCTCCACCTTGAAGAGAGGTATCTCCGTCATCTTCACGTCGAAGATGCCATCCTTCTGGATGAATCGCGTCGAGGTGATGGCAAACTCCGTACGGGTGCGTATGATGCGTCCCCAGAGATACACGAACAGGGCCAGTACCACGGCAGCCAGGCTACCATAGAGCCATCCGTCTCCGTCCGTCGACTGCATCCATACTACGAGGCACACACACGCTGCCACCAGCAGCACACATGCCATCCCCAGATACTTTGCAATGGAGGTCCAGTGCAGTCTGCCCTTCAGCACGATCTGCTCGCCCTCTTCCAAGCTGTCTTTGATGTAATTTGCCATTACTTTTACTGTCTTTTTTGCAAAGATATGAAACTTTTGGAGAGTAGCAAAGGGAATGCACACAAAAAAATCGTTCAGACCTTTTTGTTTTGGAGGATTCTGTTTCTGACACTTCTGAGGGCCGGCGTGTAGTATGCCATCTCCATGGCCTCGAGCGTGCGTCTTAGTTCGTCCATCAGTTCGGGATAGTAGAGGCACATCTTGTAGGCAAGTTTCAGGCTTAGCGACTGTATGCCAGGATATTCGTCGGGATCCTGCATATGCTCGAGACAGAAGTCGAGGAAGTCGGTTCGCAGGTCCTCTTCCTCCATCTTCAGCCGCCAGATGATGTTCAGCGAGAGTCGTCTCACCGACGGATTCTTTTCGCTCAGCGCCTTGTCGATGAGTTCGTGGAGCATGGGTTGCAGCGTAGCGAGCTCCTTGTCGGAGGCCTTTGTCAGTCCCCACAGCGCATTGCGCGCCACCTGGTAGTCCTCGTCATGGAGAAAAGTCCGCAGAAACGAGAGCCACTCTCCCGTCTCCTTCACCTCTTTGTATATAGCCAAGGCTTCCCCTTCGCTATAGCTGCCCTTCAGTTGTTCGCGCGTCAGTATCATGGTTGTCTTGAATCGTTTGCAAGCACAAAGTTACGTACAAGACGGCAAGGAAGGTTGTAAAAAAGGGACATTCTCCTTCATCTGCCATCATGCCATCCTGTCGCCCTATATCAGATTCTCTATCTTGATCTTCTTCTTCATCAGTCCGCTGAACTGTTGTCCGAAGGCCTCAGTCAGTTCCGTTCCCGTGTCGACGAGCTCGGAGGGTGAATAGCCACAGATGTCGCGGAAGTCGGAGATCATGTGGCTGGAGTCGTAGTAGCCACAGTCATAGGCTATCTCTGTCTGCGAAGGCCCTGTGCCTGTCGAGGAGGCCCTCAGCTTCTGCAGCGCCTTGTGGAAGCGGAGCAAGCGGAGATAGGACTTGGGATTCATGCCCACATACTTGCTGAACACACGCGTGAACTGCTTCTGGCTCAGACAAGCCGTGGAGGCCAAGTCGGCAGGTGAGAACTCCTCCTGGTAGTGAGGTGGACGGGCCGTAGTGCCATCCGTAGGCACGATATCGTCAAAGACGTCATTGAGCCTTTCCATGTTGACGTCCCCCTCTGGGAACTCCGCCAGCCTGCTCAGGAAGAAGTCGTCCAGCAAGCCCACGCGCTCCTCGGTACTGCCGGCCTCATGCACCTTTTGGCTCAGCGCCACGAACTCCTCATCGTCCAGTTCCTCTGGCGAGGCATAGATGCCCTGCATCTCCGTGCGGAAGAACACTCTTGAGCAGAATGGCACAAACTCCACGCCGAAGACCTCAAACCATCCCTCCTGGCAGACCACTCCCACCTTCTGCATGTTCTGGTGGAAGAGCGCCGTTTTGTACGCCCTCTCTCCCTCATCCAGCCTCACGTCCTGGGTCAAGTAGAAATGCAGGCTTGCAGCCCCGTTGGAAAATATCTGCTGCGTGCCCTGCTGCGTGCAGTACGCTTTCAGCATCCAGTAGTTGCGTATGAAGGGTCTAAGCGATGGGTGGCAAGGTATGGGTTGAAATTCCATGTGTTTCTTCCTTAAAGGTGAGTTCTATGAATGGGCATCTCCGCAAGCGGATATCTATATACAAAGATAAGCAACTTCTCTCTGACAGCCAAATATCTGAGCAGAAAAAAGCCATCCTGCAGCCTCTGCACTACTGACAGCTGTGGTGAATGCCCATTTTTACAAGCCAGTCATCATCTCTTGTCGTACCTTTGCAACTGCAAACAAGTCGGTAAGGCACCTAACTGGTAATACCCGAGAGACGCAACTGATTGCGGCACTGCCCCCAGGGTGGGTGGTTTGTCCAATGTCCAATGTCCAACTTGGCGAGAGACATGTCAAGCTTGCTTGAACATGGCCAAGCGTGAGTGAGAGCAGAAAAAAATGAATCACGGGGGAAAACCCGCGATTCACATAGGTCATACAAAGACGAAGCCACATGGGCTTCGTCTTTGATGCTGTATATCAGGTGATATTCACCTTATGGAGAAATAGCCTCGCTGCTTGTCATTTCTTTTGCAGGAGAGCTCGCAAGTACTCCCCATATATACGTGAAGCAGACAAGGGCGCGTTGAAGCTACACTCCATGATATTTCGAATGGCGCGTGTCATCATGCTGAGCGTAAGGTTGGTGTACTTGCCATCGACGATCTCCACGGGAGGTGCGAAAAGGACGGGTCTGCTGTTTGTGCCCAAGTTGACGCAATCAATGCGCTGCCCCCAGTGTCCACCCAACTCGACTGCCAGTTTTCCATCCCTTACCAGATCTTTTGTCATGAAAAGTACCCCTTGGGTTTTGTCTTGGGTTTTGTCGCTGGCAGTTGCACCGATGAAGTAGGTATTGCTTAGTGTACAGTTGCCTGAGTTGTATCCTACCGTTGGGTTTACGTATTGTGCAGTTGACTGAACTGTTGGTCTGAGCAGAAGAGCCTCGACATAGGAGTTTTCGATCAAACAACCAGTGGTCACTTGACCAGCTAGGATACCCATCTTGTCCTTTGCCTTCAAATAAGCCGTGCCTCCACACTCACTGATGCCCAGCATGCCGGTAACCGTGGAGATGTCTAGACTTCCCACGATGCCACCTACCTGATTGGTACCGGTAGCCTCAACAGTGATGCCACCTATCTGGCAGCAAGAGATGGGCCAGTATGAGCGACCCACGATGCCACCCACATAGCCGTAGGACTTTGTGCTTTCGGAGTATACATATATATCTGAGGCAAAGCAATGGTGAATGCTAGAATTCGCATCTCCACCAGTACTTCCGGCCAAGCCCACAAGTCCACCTATAAATGCACCTCTTGCGCTACCGGTCTTGCCTCTGACTGTAGGGTATTTATAGGCGTTGGATGGACGTTCTGCGCTACACATATACATCTCAGCCTTGCTCAACTCTCCTGCTATCAAGCCTGCATAGCTGTTGGCTGTGACGTCTCCATGTATCTTGATGTGATGCAGTTTGGTGGTGAAGTCAGGAGCCGCCTTGCCCAACATTGCTCCCACAGTGCCAAAGAGACCTTGATAGGTGGCAGTGGCGTCGTTGATATAGAGGTCGGTAATCCTGTGAGAACCACCATCATATTCGCCGATGAAGCCGTTCTTACCTATAGGTTCCCAGTTGAGTGCAGATTCTCCTGTCTCTTCATTGGCGGGATGGCAATACTCTTTCAGGCTGATGTCCTGGGTTTGGCGTGCCAGCACTTTCTCTGGAGCAGCCTTGTATTCGGCAGAGTTCACATAGTTGCGTAGCCATACCAGATGGGCGGGATATGTGATGGTGTAGTATCCGTCTTGGTCCTTCACAGGAGTCTCAATGAGGCCGCATTGTCCCACGCATCTGCCTTCTTCAATGTAGTGGTTTCCCTCGCTCCCATAAGGATGGTGGAGCCCCTCAGCGCTGTTGGTGATGTACTCGGTACCAGGTATGGGGTATTCGCTGCCATTGCATACCTCTGCATAGTGCTGGTAGATGCGCATACCGCCGGGTATGGGGTAGGCATCGTGGCCCAGTTGCTGACCGAAGTGCTCGGCATCTTGATTGAGTTTTAGGCAGATGCCGCCATCGGCAAAGTCAGACACGGGCAAGGCATAGTAGGATGCCCCTTTATTGCTGGAGTCGCCATTGGCACTGTTGCCTCGTGGAATTATGGCAATTCCGCCTTCAGTGTAGTTGACTGAGGTACTATAGTATATGTTGCTGAACGCATTGGAGAGAGGATAATAAGAGATGGCTCCTACTCCACCAGCCACCTTGCTGCTGATGTTGCCAGCATTGAGGCTACTGTTGACCGTTGTATTTCGGTATGCAATACCGGCTACACACTTGTTACCTTTTATCTCACCGAAGTTGGCACAATGGTCTACGTTGCAAGAAGAGATACAGATGCCGGCAACGAAATCTTCCTCCACATCCTGAGCATCGAGAGTGCCATAGTTGGCACAACGGGTTATCTTGCATGAATAGGCACAGATACCAGACATCTCCACGAATTGTCCCTTTGCCGTGATGTCGACATAGTTGGTACATCCTTCTATCTTGCACGCCTTGTTGTCACGGGCCTCTCCTGCAATTCCTGCAACACGGGGTATAGTGATGCTTTCCGGGCAGAACTGAACAGCGATGGTTCCCCGTGCACAGCAGTTGGTGATGGTCACGTCATCCGATTTGTCACTCCACATTTCGCTCACCAGCATACCAGCATCGGATTCGCAGGTTATCTGCCCCTCAATGGTAAGGTTGGACAAGCTTCCACCTGATTTCAGATATTTGATGAAACCGGCCTTGTCTGTGCCCGTGGTCTCGCATCTAAAGCTGCTGATGGTGTGCTCCTGTCCGTCGAGGTGGCCTCTATAGCTTGGTATGGGAGTCCACTTGTATCCCTTTTGGTAGAAAGGCGTCATGTCGATGTCGGCAGTCAATACAGCATTGATATCTTCCCTCTCATTCCTTACTTGGTGTGCAAACCATGCAAGATGGCTTATCGTACCTATCTGATAGACACCATCCAACTGAGTCGGCTCCATGCCGCATGTACACGCGGTGCAAAAGCCATCATTGTACACATGACCTATGTACTGGAAATGAGGGGTTGGGTCGTTGCTGTACTCCAGCTTGCCAACGAGCTGATTGCTACAATTGTATGTACCACCCACCAGATACACCCTGTTGGTACTGTCGTCCAGACTGGAAGTCTTCAGGACTGGCTTACTTTCCGGATCCGAGAGGTCTTGCACCCAGTAGGTCTTCTCTTCATCGCTGCCTTGCAGGGTGTAGGCGGCATATCCGCTAGCTATTTCCTCTGCTGTAAACGCGTAGAAATCACCTCCACTATAGGAAGTAGTGCCGATACATTGGGGCGTTGGGACAGGAGTGCCATTTTGATAGTACGTTGCGCCGGACCCTCCATTGCCTACGCACTCATTCTGATAGAAGAGTTGGCTGTCCACACGACCCAGTACGAGACCGGGGGTAGAACCTTGTACGTTTACTCCATTGTTGTAGGAATGCTTGATCGTACCAGCATGGCCCAATCCGGCTATACCTCCGGCATTGCCGCCACTGGTCGCAACATTGCCATTGTTGACACAGTAGGCGATGTCTCCGTAGCTCATTGTGCCCACGATACCTCCCGTATCGCTCATACCGTCGATGGTGCCGTTGTTGATACAGTCGGTGACGATGCCGTAGCTTTCGCCGAAGATGCCACCAAAGCCAGAACTTGCGGTGTAGTTGTTCTTCCATTTGATTGCTCCGTAGTTTTTACAGCCTACAGCGGTTCCACCATTCATAGCTTTGCCACAGAGACCACCCACGTTCTTGCTACCTACGACCTCGGCATAGTTGGAGCATTTGACAAACTCAGGACCAAACTGATAGCTCGTGCCCACAAAGCCACCCACATTCTGGTCGCCTTCTACACGCCCCAAGACTCTTACACCTTCCATCGTTATGGCTCCGAAGTCTGCAGCTCCAACCACCATGCCCACACCATCAAAGCCATAGCCTGTCACCTCGCCACTAAGTACGAGATTCTTGATAACATGGATACGCCCGCTGTCATCAAAATGGATGCCGGTCCTGCCTATAAATCCAAGACCTTGGCCTGCTTTTCCGTCATTACGGTTGATGTAGAGGTTGTCGATCCGGTGTCCGTCACCGTCTATCTCGCCCCAAAAGGATGTGATGGGATCCCAACTGCCAATAGTAGGACCGCACACAGGACTGAGGTCAATGTCGGCTGTCAGTTTTATATAGACATTCTTGGTAAGTCGGTTCACTCCGTCGTAATAGTCCTCTGCCATAAGATTTTTCACCCAGAGAAGTTCAGCCAGGTTGCTGACTAGATAAGGCGTACTCGGGATGCCAATGCCATTTCCCGCCGGTTTAGTAGGAGTAATGCCTCCAGCTGCAGGCTTGGCCTGTGCCCATGCCATGAGGGGAAGCCATGCTATGAGTAGGAGGATTAGAATTTTTCTCATAATTATATATCTTTTATCGTGGTTAAACCTTTCTTGCATTTGCTCTGCAAATTTACAAAAAAACATGCATATAAACAAGTAAAACGAAAAGAAAATTAGCGATTTATTAGTTTGGTTGCCATTTAGCAAAGATGAGGCTTACTGCCAACAAATCAGGAACAAATGTCTACTTATTTAGTCAACATGTCTACTAATACAGGAAATATATAAATAACTGTCTATTTTTTCAGAAAAAGACATGAGGATGTTGACTGAGAAGGCGGGAACCTGGAACTTCACCGTATTGGTGCCCTGTGCCTGAGCCTTGGCCTGACGGGGATAGATGTGCTTGGGATCGGCCAGAGTGTTCTCGTCGTTGCCAAAGTCGAGCCAACAGCTTTATGAGGCTTTCACAGGCTCGTGTGAAAGCTTTCACAGGCTTGTGTGAAGAGGTGTGAATAAGGACGAGGGGAGCAAAGAAGCTTAATTTCTTATGCGAAAATGGTAAAATATAGCTACATACCTACATGATATATATTTATACCATTGATATATAGATAGTTGCATTATGTATGTATGCCTGTTTTACCTACATAAAACCTACATAGAACCTACATAGTGCATCATGTATGTATCATGTATGTATCATGTAGGTTTTATGTAGGTTTCTGTAGTATACATACATACTTTATACTATTATTCTATCACTCTATCAGCAATGATTGTTTGCGTTTTTTGACTTATTATGTAGGTATGTATGTATAAATTACACTTTTCGCATAAAATAATTGGCAAAATATTTGGATTTCGGCAAAAAATGTTGTATATTTGCAGTTAGAAAGGTGGGCTCTTAGAAAGAGCTCGGCCGGACAGGAAGGAGGGCGTTGGAGAGGGCTCGCCGGACAGAGAGAGAACAGTAAAAAAGATTGTAAACCAAGTATCACTAAACAATTGAAAAAGCTATGAAAGTTTCAGTATTCAAGAAGCAAAAGAAGGGCAACCTGAGTGTTGCAAACATAGAGCTCGAGGCTTTGCTCGAGCGCATGAGAGTGGATGATGTCAAAGGCTATCTCAGGCTGTACAGGGGTAGCTATGAGGCACTTCGCCAGCCAGACGAATGGGCATACTACGACAAGTTGCCCTTGGTGTGTCCCACCTCGCAGTACTTTCGCAAGGCAAGCGGAGAGATGGCGTGGAGGGCTTACAACGGCATCTCTGTGCTGACCGTGCCTGGTCTGAACAATAGTCTGGAGATAGAACAGGTGAAGGAGAAGGCACGCCTAGCTCCACAGACGCTTTGTGCCATGGAGGGCGCTGACGGTCACTCCGTGCATATCTGGACGCTGGCTACCTTGCCCGATGGCACGCTGCCTCAGACCAAGGAGCTGGCCGAACTCTTTGCGGCACAAGCCTATGCCACGAGTTTGCAGTGCTACCGTCCGCTCATAGATTATGACATTGCCGTAGAGGCTCCCTCGCTCGACAAGCAGCATCCACAGACGCTCGATGCAGGTATCTATGTCAATCCTCATCCCACCCCCTTCATACTTCAGCAGCCCAGCGCCACAGAGGTGAAGGCCTCTGTCGACAAGGACGAGAAGCAGAAGAGACTAGAGAGACTGAAGCCAGGAGCTGCCTCCTACGTGACACTCACGGGCGTGTTCAGTGCCATCTACAAGCGTGTACGCCTGGGCATCCGGGGGTGGCGCCCCGTGGACCAGCCTGAGCGCATGGTAGCCCTGGTGGCAGAAGAGTGCGTGATGGTGGGATATCCCGAGGAAGAGACCGCCCAGCGACTTTGGCACTACTTCCCTTCCCTCCTGCTCAACGACGTGAGAGGCATCGTCTCCAACGTCTACTCCAACCATGAGGAGGCAGGAATACCCAAGAATGCCTTGTCAAAGCATCAGCTGGTGGCCTACCGCTTGCGTGAGTTTTTTGGAAAACGCTATGATATCCGTTTCAATGAGGTGCTACAGACCACGGAGTTTCGCACACGCAACTCCCTGCAGTTCTTCTATCGTGAACTGGATCGCCGCGAACTCAATGCCATGCACCATGAGGCTCTCCTGGAGGGTATAGAGCCTACCTTCAGCGAGGTGGACGAACTGGTACACTCGAGTCACATCCCCATCTACAACCCCATCGAGGACTACATCAACAGTCTCCCTGCCTGGGATGGGAAGGACCACCTTGCTCAGTTGGCCGCCATGGTACCCAACGACAATCCCCACTGGACACGCCTTTTCTCGCGCTGGTTTCTCTCGATGGTGGCCCACTGGATGAAGGCCGACATGCAGCATGCCAATGCTACGGCTCCCATCCTCATCGGCAAGCAAGGCTATCGCAAGAGTACTTTCTGCCGCTGCCTCCTGCCACCTCAGTTGCGCAACTTCTTCACCGACAGTATCGACTTTCGCTCCAACGTGGATGCAGAGCGTTGTCTGTCCCGTTTCCTGCTGGTCAATATCGACGAGTTCGATCAACTCAACGAGCGTCAGTTTGCCTTTGTGAAACATCTCTTCCAAAAGCCACAGACCAACATCCGCCGCATGTACAGCGAGGCTATCGGCACCCAGCGTCGCTATGCCAGCTTCATCGGTACGAGCAATCACCAAGAGGTGCTGCGCGACCCCACGGGCAACCGCCGCTACCTCTGTGTGGAGGTGACAGCACCCATCCGCACCACCGAGAGCATCAACTACGAGCAGCTCTATGCGCAGGCCAAGCATCTCATCCTCCACGGAGAACGCTACTGGCTCGACGATGAGGACGAGGCGCTCCTGAAGGCCAGCAACGCACAGTTTGAGACGGAGTCCGTCCATGAGCAGCTCTTCCTCACGGCCTTCAGCGTACCCACCAACGATGAAGACGGCGAGTGGATGCGCCCCACGGAGATCATGGAGGCACTGAGCCGGTTGCCCACCTTCAATAAGCAGACCGACAACAAACTGGAGAAGCTTGGCCACGTACTTACCAAGCTGAAACTCAAGAAGAAGAGAAAGACAGCAGGCATGCTCTATTGGGTCAAGCGTATCCGATAGGGCAGGCCCAGTCACTCTCAACATGAGCAAGTTTGTCGCTCACGAAAATTGAGTAAAAACCAGGATTACCTTATCCTATTTTCATCCACCATCAATCCATCATCCTATGCATATAGATACCGCAAAAGCACTTTGCATCAAAACTGACTGTGAGATGGCCCAGCATTGCCAACGTGCACTGGCTATGAAAGCACTTCAAAGCGAAGAGGAGCATCTCGCCATTGTCAATCCACTTGGCTGCACAGGACAGGCAGACTGCCCCTATCTCACGCAATCACACATCGTGAGATATGCCAAAGGCTTTGACCGCATCATGAAGGAGTTGACCCAAACACAATTCCATGAGATACACTCCACCCTCATGACCGCCTTTGGCACCAATCCCTACTACAAACGTCGCCATGGCAAGTACCTCACCTCTCCCGAGGAGCAGGCCTACATACGCGAGGTCTTTGCACGCCATGGCATCACCACGCCCAACCTCTTCGATGCCTACGAGGAACGCGAGGAGTGGTAAAAACATAACGGAACGGCTCATCATGAAGACAGAACTGGAACTGATAAACATATGCGTGCTGAATGCCGGCTATGCCAAGTCGGCACAGAACTGGAGCGGAACGGGGCTCTCGTCGCCCTTCGCCCGACTCTACTATATCAAGGCCGGACATGCGGAGATAACCATGCCCGACGGGAAGCTGAGCGCACGGCCGGGGTATATGTACATCGTGCCCAGCTTCGTGCCCCACAGCATATCGTGCGAGGCTGGACTGGAGTTCTACTACCTCTTCGTCTACGAGCGCTACGGTATGCAGACGGATCTCTTCGACATCTACAGTTTTCCCCACGAGGTGGAGGCCAACCATGCCATCGACCTGCTCTTTGAGAACTACTGCAACTACTATCCCGAGCTCAACCTACCCTACCAGTCGGCGGAGGACTTCTATGCGCACCCGTCGTATCAGGAGTACGTGGTACGCTATGCCAGGATGGACCGCTTCGAGAAGATGCAGCTGCAGGGATTCGTGTGGATCGTGGGCTCCTTCTTCATGAAACATGCCCACAAGCGCATAGAGGACATAGATGAGCGCGTGATGCGCGTGATGGCCCACGTGAAGGACAACCTGAGGGAGGAGATGACCATGGAGAGGCTGGCGGACATGGCGTGTGTGACGAAGGCGCATCTGGGAAGGCTCTTCCGCCAGACGCTGGGGTGCTCGCCCATACAGTTTGTGCTGCGCACGAGGATACAGCGCGCGCAGCGTCTGCTGGTGACCACGGACGAGAGCGTGGGCACCATCGCACGGGAGGTGGGAATAGGAGACGTGTCCTACTTCGTGCGTCTCTTCAGGCAGAAGATAGGTTTCACGCCACAGGAGTACCGCGAGAAGCTGAAGTAGCACTTTTTGCCTACGGCGTATAACAAAACGAGCAAAATCAGACGGACAAGGCCTGTTTGATAGGATATTTCGCACGATGCACGATTTTTAGCCTTAACTTTGCACCATCATCTTTTATTTCAGAAAAGCAAAGTCAAGACTTATGATCAAGGATACAGAACGGATCGCCATCATGGCGGGCGATCGCAACATCAGCTACAGCCAACTGCTGGACTACATAGACCTCTTCGCACGGCAGACTCCCCGGTACACTGCCGGACCTCGCACGGCCGAGGTGCTCCCCAAGACGATCATTTTCAGCGAGAACCGCGAGGGATGGCTCATGGCCTTCTTCTCGGTGTGGCAGAACAGGGGCATCGCCGTGCCCGTGGATGCCTCGTCGATGGTGGACGACCTGGCCTATATCCTGCGCGACTGCCAACCCTCCGCCATCTGGACATCGAGACAGAAACTGCCTGTGGTGACAGAGGCTCTGAGGGTGACGGGACAGGAGATGAAGGTGGTGCTGATAGACGACTACGAGACGGCGGACTGCCAGCCTCGCGACCGCAAGCTTCACGCTCGGGAACAAGTCCGAAGTACCTGTGACGGACGGGGGGAGAGGCCTGAGGAGGAGGAAGTCTTCACGGCCGACAACCACGAGCCTGCGCTCATCATCTACACCTCGGGCACCACGGGTTCGCCCAAGGGCGTGGTGCTCTCGTATGCCAATCTCTATGCCAACATGCACAGCGTGACCTACGACGTGCCCATCTTCAACGCTGAGCGCCGCACGCTCATCCTGCTGCCTCTCCACCACGTGCTGCCTCTCGTGGGCACAGTGGTGATGCCCATCCTGGCCGGCGGAGGCGTGGCCATCTGCCCGAGCATGTCGGGGCCCGACATCATGGAGACGCTCGCCAAGGGGGAGATAGCGATCTTCGTGGGTGTGCCGCGCCTATGGCAGACGCTCTACAACGGCATCAAGAAGAAGATAGACGAGCGTGCCATCACGCGCGCGCTATTTAAGATATGTGCCAAGATCCAGAGCAGGGCTCTCTCGCGCAAGGTCTTCGGGGCGGTACACAAGAAGCTGGGCGGGCATCTGGCCTACTGCGTGAGCGGCGG
>JAZLII010000250.1:0-2401 GCA_045617275.1 Bacteroidaceae bacterium | reverse complement strand
TAAGGATCTCCTCGTCCTCGTTGGTAAAGGGGTTGCGCCACATGTAGCGGGCACGTACACCCGATTCTACCTTGTTGACGTTCTGGCCACCGGCACCCTGGCTGCGTAGAGTATCCCACTTGATGGCGCCCTCGTTGATCTCCACGACAAACTCCTCTGCCTCGGGCAGTACGGCCACGGTGGCGGCTGTGGTGTGTACGCGACCTTGGGTCTCGGTGGCAGGTACACGCTGTACACGATGCACGCCACTCTCATATTTCATGATGCCATAGACACCCTCGCCAGTCACGCTGCACACGATTTCCTTGTAGCCACCCACGGCGCCTTCGTTGAAGTTGCTGATGGCCATCTTCCAACCCTTTGTCTCGAAAAACTTGGTGTACATACGGAAGAGGTCACCTGCAAAGAGGGCAGCCTCGTCACCACCTGTACCACCGCGTATCTCCAGTACGATATTCTTGTCGTCTTCAGGGTCTGCAGGTATGAGCAGCAGTTTGATTTCTTCCTCCAGTTGGGGGAGACGCTCCTCGCTGGCATTCAGTTCTTCGCGTAGCATAGCCTTCATGTCGGGGTCATCCTCCATCTGTATCATCTCCTTGGCATCCTCGATGTTCTGAAGGTGGCCCATATATTCCTTGCGGGCCTCCATGATCTTGCCCAGGTCCTTCCACTCCTTGGTCAACTTCACATAGCGCTTCTGGTCAGAGATCACCGATGGGTCGGTGATCAGCGTGCTGACCTCCTCGTAGCGCGAAACCAAGCCTTCCAGGCGCGAAAGCAACTCGTTATCTTCTATCATTTCTTGTCTTTGTGTTATCCGTAAAAATGCAATGAAACATTCTTACTTATTTCTTCTTATACTTGTTGCCCAAATCTTTCTGGTATCTCCAATATATGATCGTCCAACCTATCGTTCCCAGTCCTTCGATGCACATGTCTACATAATCGCCAAGGAGCAAGCTTCGAAGGGTAAA
Organism: Bacteroidaceae bacterium; assembly: GCA_045617275.1. Classification (GTDB taxonomy): domain Bacteria; phylum Bacteroidota; class Bacteroidia; order Bacteroidales; family Bacteroidaceae; genus Physcousia. The sequence continues at coordinate 1,427 of JAZLII010000250.1, read as the reverse complement.
CTGTAGCATGGCAAGCCAGCACGCTGTGTAGAGCAGAAGTTTGCCCAGCTCCTTGAGAGAGATTCTTGACAGGTCGCTCATATGGGGGATCTATTCAGATTTCTGTATGGCAAATCAATAGTTGAACTCGCCGAACTCGCTCTTAATGGTCAGGCTTTTCTTTCCCTCTTCAATTCGGCCGATCACCTGTGCGTCGATGCCGAAACTCTTTGAAAGTGCGATGACCTTCTCTGCATCCTCGGGGCTGACGTACACCTCCAGGCGGTGACCCATGTTGAAGACCTTGTAGGCCTCGGCATAGTCGGTGCCGCTCTCCTTGATGATAGCCTTGAACAGGGGAGGTACGGGGAACATGTTGTCCTTGATGACGCGGCAGTTGTCGCCTACGAAGTGCAGCACCTTGGTCTGTGCACCGCCGGTGCAGTGTACCATGCCGTGCAGTACCTCCTGCAACTTCACACCACGCTCGCTGGCCAGCGCCTTCATGTCGTCGAGCAACTTCTTCACTACAGGGGCGTAGGTACGAGTGGGGGAGAGCACGAGCTTGCCGGCGTTGATGGGACTGCCCTCTACCTCATCGGTGAGCTTGTAGCTGCCGCTGTAGACGAGCTCTTCTGGCACAGCCTTGTCATAGCTCTCGGGATACTTCTCTGCCAGATACTTGCTGAACACGTCGTGGCGGGCAGAAGTCAGACCGTTTGAGCCCATACCACCGTTGTACTCCTTCTCGTAGGTGGCCTGGCCACTTGATGAGAGACCCACGATGACGTCTCCGGGACGGATGTTGGCGTTGTCGATGACATCGCTGCGCTTCATACGGCAAGTCACGGTAGAGTCCACGATGATGGTGCGTACGAGGTCGCCCACGTCGGCAGTCTCACCGCCAGTAGCATAGATACCTACGCCCATCTCACGCATCTGCTGCAGGAGTTCGTCGGTACCGTTGATGATGGCCGAGATGACTTCTCCGGGTATGAGCATCTTGTTGCGACCGATGGTCGAACTTACGAGGATGTTGTCCACAGCACCCACGCAAAGCAGGTCGTCGGTGTTCATGATCAAGGCATCCTGTGCGATACCTTTCCAGACGCCTAGGTCGCCCGTCTCCTTCCAGTACATGTAGGCCAGACTGCTTTTCGTGCCTGCACCGTCGGCATGCATGATGTTGCAATATTCAGGATCGCCGCCCAAGATGTCGGGGATGATCTTGCAGAAAGCCTGAGGGAAGATGCCCTTGTCGATGTTTTTGATAGCGTTGTGTACGTCCTCCTTGGCAGCACTTACACCGCGCATCATGTATCTTTGATTGCTCATGTTTTGATATAGTTTGTCGTTATTCGCGTGCAAAGGTACAAAATTATTATCACATACGCACGCGTAATGTTGTTAAAAATACAAAAAAAGGACAGGCAAGTATTTGCTTGCCC
>JAZLII010000249.1:0-20058 GCA_045617275.1 Bacteroidaceae bacterium | reverse complement strand
ATGAAGTTCTGCCAGGCTCGTCTGTCTCCCCCATTGATAGGTCAGATTGCCGCAGAGGCATCGCTGGACGAGCCCGACGACTACAGCAGAGAGATCTACGATGAGTACGTGGAAAGACGTAAGTGCCTCATCGATGGCCTCAATCGCATTCCTGGTGTTTATAGCCCCATTCCCATGGGCGCCTTCTATACCGTGGCCAAACTGCCTGTAGACGATGCAGAGCGTTTCTGTGCATGGTGCCTGAGCGACTTTGAATATGAAGGAGAAACCGTAATGATGGCTCCCGCAGCGGGATTCTATACCACTCCTGGTGCAGGTCGTGACCAGGTCCGCTTGGCCTATGTCTTGAAGAAGGACGATCTGAGCAGAGCTTTGTTTGTACTGCGCAAGGCATTGGAAGCTTACCCCGGCCACACCCTCTAATGGGGTAGGGCCCGCTCCTTTCACGCTACTCTCCACCTCATTTTACGAAGAGACTATACCACATTGACATTCCCACATTGGTATGAATTTGCCTTTTACTCTTGCATGGAGGCTTTATAGCCATGACGACGATGCCAAGCGTATCTCTCGTCCTGCTATACGCATAGCAACGATGGGTGTGGCGCTGGGTGTGGCAGTCATGCTCATCAGTGTGGCCGTAGTAATCGGTTTCAAGCGCGAGATACAGCACAAGGTCGTTGGCATGAGTGGACACATACAAGTCTTCAACGACCAGATCACACAAGACTATGAGTCTCTGCCTATCTTGATGACTGACAGCATGCTGCATAAGTTTGCCAAGATCAATGGCGTAACTCATGTGCAGCGCTACTGCAACAAGCCCGGTATGCTGAAGACGGAGGATAGCTTTGACGGTGTGGTGCTCAAAGGATATGGCCCTGAGTTTGATCTGTCTTTCCTCAAGGAATGCATGGTTGAAGGTGATCTTGGCACATTCAGCGACACAGCCAGTTCCAATAAGATATACATCAGTCAAGTACTTGCCCAGCGCCTCAATCTGAAGGTCGGTAGCAAGGTGTATGCCTATTTCTTCGACAACAACGTGAGGACGCGTCATCCAGAGGTGGCAGGTATCTATAGCACCAATATTAAGGAGTTTGACAACAATATCGTCTTCACGGATATCTATTCCGTCAAGAAACTCTGTGGCTTTGCACCCGATGAGTGCTCTGGTCTGGAAATCAATATCGGAGAGCAGGAAGACCTGGAAATGATGAACTATCATGTCTCCAGTGAGGTGGCATCCTTGAGAATGGAGAATGACTACCCCTGTACGGCCAAGACTGTACGTCAGATATATGCTCCTATGTTCTCGTGGCTGTCCTTGCTCGACACCAACATTTGGGTCATTTTGGCCCTCATGACGGCCGTAGCTGCCTTTACCATGATAAGCGGTCTGCTTATCATCATCTTGGAAAAGACGCAATTCATAGGTACGATGAAGGCTTTAGGTGCAACCAATGGGTTGCTTCGCAGACTCTTTCTCAATCTTTCCGTTTTCATCATCGGTCAAGGTATCCTTATAGGCAATCTGATAGGTGTAGGCTTGATATTGCTTCAGCAGTACACCGGGATTTTCAAGCTCGATGCAGAAAACTACTATATCGATCGTGTGCCGGTAGAGTTCAACGGGCTGTACTTCCTGCTCATCAATGTCTCCACCATTGTCATCTCCGTCTTGGTGCTGATAGTGCCAAGCTATCTCGTGAGCCGTATCCATCCCGCAAGAAGCATAAGATTTGAGTAGTACGTGGCAAATGTCCGATTTGACATGCAATGTATCGTATATTTTCGTACAGATTTCTTATCTTTTTCTTTTTTGTGTAAGTTTTCTTGATGTTAAAAACCCAAGTTTTAATTTTTTTGCAATGTTTGCAAAAAGATTATATCTTATTGTATATTAATTAATACGACTATATGGTTTTGTTACACATCTTGACCCTTATTGGGTCCGTAGCCATGCTGATGTATGGTATGAAGGTGATGAGTGAGGGCGTGCAGAAGATGGCTGGTGCCAGCTTGCGAAATGTGCTCGGAACGATGACCACCAATCGCTTTACAGGTCTTCTTACGGGATCTTTCATCACTGCTGCTATTCAGTCTTCTACGGCAACTACCGTCATGACGGTAAGTTTCGTAAGCGCTGGTTTGCTTAGTTTGGCTCAAGCCATCAGCGTCATCATGGGCGCAAACATTGGAACCACTTTCACGGCATGGATCATGGTGCTGAGTGGTGGTTTTGACATGCGTATCGTAGTCTATGCCGCCATCTTTGTCGCCATCGTCCTGATATACAGTAAGAAGAATATCAACATGGGTGAGTTCATCATGGGTCTTGCATTGATGCTTCTGGGTCTTACTACTTTGAAGATCAATGCTGCTGAGATGAATCTCGATAGCAATCAAGCCATCATGACCTTTTTCAACAGCACCAGTGGATGGGGCTACGGGTCGTATCTGCTCTACTTGTTGGTCGGAGGTCTGCTGACATGCTGTGTACAGTCTTCGGCTGCTATCATGGCCATCACCATGACCCTCTGCTCTACCGGAGTCTTGAAGATCGATATGGGTATCGCGCTTGTCATGGGTGAGAACATTGGTACGACCATCACCTCCAACGTGGTGGCATTGTCGGCCACTACCCAGGCTCGTCGTGCCGCTATGGCCCACTTGATCTTCAACCTATTTGGTGTTTGCTGGATCCTCTGCATCTTCCCCTACTTTGTAGATTTCATCTGCTCTATGGTTGGTGTCGATCGCAACAGTCCCAATATGGACAAGAGCATGCTTACTGTGGTGCTGGCAACTTTCCATACCACCTTCAATGTGGCCAATGTGCTCATCTTGATCTGGTTTATTAAGCCCATGGAAAGAGTGGTATGCATGATTATCCCTCAGAAGGAAGGTGGAGAGGAGGAGGAAAGCAGACTTCGCTATATCTCCGGCGGTCTCCTCAGTACTTCTGAGTTGAGCATCCTGGAAGCCCAGAAGGAAATCGGTCTTTTCAGTGCACGATGTGTCAGGATGTTTGGTTTTGTAAGAGAATTGCTTCATACGGAAAAGGATGAAGACTTCAATAAGCTTTTCAGTCGCATTGAGAAGTATGAGAGCATCACTGACCATATGGAAATAGAGATAGCCAACTACTTGAACAAGGTCAGTGAGGGTAGACTCTCGGCCGAGTCCAAGGGTCACATCCAGCGTATGTTGCGCGAGGTAAGTGAGTTGGAGAGTATTGGTGACAGTTGCTTCAATCTGGCTCGTACGATGAATCGTCGTAGAAATTATGCACAAGAAGACTTCACCGAGTCTCAGTACAATCACGTACACAACATGTTCAATCTTACGGAGAATGCACTGGATCAGATGCACAAGGCTGTATCGAAGCCAAGCAATGTACATTTTGATTTCAATGTGACTTATAATATCGAGCATGAAATCAATAACTACAGAACTCAGTTGAAGAATCAAAACCTGGTTGATATTAATAATAAGGTATATGACTACCAGATCGGTGTATTCTATATTGACTTGATATCTGAATGTGAAAAACTTGGCGACTATGTGGTGAATGTGGTTCAAGCCACACGCGACAGACGCGAGGTTTCTTCAGAGAGTTAATAAGTTAACGAAAGCGGGAGGCAATGCCTCCCCTTTTGTCACTAATAAGAGGTTTGCAGAAAGCCGAAAGACATGATAAAGAGAAAGAAGACAAACTGGTCTTTGTTGCCAGGCTTGGAACCCACAGAGATGGACCTCAAGATAATGGAGGCCCAAGAGCATGGAAAGCTGGTTCCCACACGAAGCTTGATAAAGACACCCGAACAGATCGCTGGCATCAAGAAGGCTGGTGTATTGAACACGGCTGTACTAGACTATGTGGCAGAGCACATCAAGGAAGGCATGTCAACCCTTGAGATAGACAGGATGGTGTACGAATTCACCACCAAGCATGGTGGCATACCTGCTCCTTTGAACTATGAAGGTTTTCCCAATAGTTGCTGCACCAGTGTCAACGATGTGGTCTGTCATGGTATACCCGCTGACTGGGAGATCTTGGAAGAAGGAGATATCATCAATGTAGACTGTACCACGATAGTGGATGGCTATTATGCTGATGCCAGTCGTATGTTTGTCATAGGTAAGGCAGATCCTGCAGTACAACGTCTTGTAGACGTGGCCTGGGACTGTCTGAAGATAGGCGAGAAGGTTTGCCAGCAGCCCTATGTATATGTGGGTGATATGGCCAGAGAAATCACAAAGCTTGCCCATGAGAACGGATACTCAGTGGTACGCGACTATTGTGGTCACGGCGTAGGTGTAGAGTTTCATGAAGACCCAGACGTGGAGCATTATGGTACTAAGAGAGGCACTGGAATGCTTCTCGTGCCAGGAATGACATTCACGATAGAACCTATGATCAATATGGGCGACTATGAGTGTTGCTGTGATGAGGAAGACGAAACGGGTTGGATAGTGTTGACTGAAGACGGATTGCCAAGTGCGCAGTGGGAACATACCTACGTGATGACAGAAAATGGAGTGGAAGTCCTTACACATTAATACACTTTGACAGATGGAGAAGGATATTATCATATTGGGTATCGAGAGTAGTTGCGATGACACATCGGCAGCTGTGATCAAGAATGGCATTCTGCTAAGCAATGTCACGGCCAGCCAGGCGGTACACGAAGCCTATGGCGGTGTGGTGCCGGAACTTGCCTCGAGAGCCCATCAGCAGAATATTGTCCCAGTAGTAGATCAAGCCTTAAAGAAGGCTGGGGTAGAGCGCGAGGAACTTTCGGCTATCGCCTTCACCAGGGGACCAGGCCTGATGGGATCGCTTCATGTGGGTGTCTCTTTTGCGAAGGGCCTTGCCGTTTCCTTGGGCATACCGATGATTGATGTCAATCACTTGCAAGGGCATATTTTAGCCCATTTCATCAAAGAAAATGAGCAAGATGCTGATCTGCCAGAGTTCCCCTTCCTGTGTCTGTTGGTAAGTGGTGGCAATTCTCAGATAGTGCTGGTCAAGTCCTATAAGGACATGGAGATCCTAGGACAGACTATTGATGATGCCGCGGGCGAGGCTATCGACAAATGTAGTAAGGTCATGGGATTGGGTTATCCCGGTGGACCTATCATCGACCGCCTGGCACGCCAAGGCAATCCAGATGCCTATACCTTCTCAAAACCCAACTTGCCAGGGTATGACTACAGCTTTTCCGGACTCAAAACCTCCTTTCTCTACTCCTTGCGTGACTGGTTGAAGGAAGATCCTGATTTCATAGAGCATCATAAAGAAGACCTTGCCGCTTCTCTTGAACGGACAATTGTGGACATTCTGATGAAGAAGTTGCGTTTGGCTGCCAAAGATTGCAAGATCAAGCAAGTAGCTGTGGCAGGTGGTGTATCGGCCAACAATGGTTTGCGCAATGCGTTTCATGACTATGCAAAGCGATATGGATGGAAGGTTTTCATTCCTAAATTCAGTTATACGACAGACAATGCGGCAATGATAGCCATTACTGGATATTACAAGTATCAGGACAAGGATTTTTGTCCGATTGAAGCCCCTGCATACAGCAGAGTTTCCATGAAATAGTGCATGCTTAAGCGTCGCTTTCATGTTTTTTTAATTAAAAAGCCCCATGTTGCTTCGTTTTTTCTTGGAAATGTTTGGCTATTTGAAAATAAACTCGTAATTTTGCACGCTGTTTGAAAGAAGTTATTTGAATAACTAAAGAAAGGAAAAGATTAGAAATGTCTAAGATTTGTCAAATTACCGGTAAGAAAGCCATGATTGGCTGTAACGTTTCCCATTCAAAGCGTCGTACCAAGCGTCACTTTGATGTGAACTTGTTCACCAAGAAGTTCTACTATGTAGAGCAGGACTGCTGGATTAGCTTGAGTATCTCTGCTGCTGGTCTTCGTGTGATCAACAAGGTAGGTCTTGATGCTGCTCTTAAGCAAGCAGTTGAGAAGGGCTATTGTGATTGGAAGAACATTAAAGTAATTGGTTAATTTTAGGAGGAAACAATTATGGCAAAGAAGGTTAAAGGCAACAGAATCCAGGTTATTCTGGAGTGTACCGAGATGAAGGAGAGTGGACTCCCCGGAACTTCTCGCTATATCACTACCAAGAATCGTAAGAATACTCCTGAGCGTCTGGAGTTGAAGAAGTACAATCCCATTCTGAAGAGAATGACTGTTCACAAGGAAATTAAATAATTAGTATACTATGGCAAAGAAAACAGTGGCTACTCTGCAGACAGGTAAGACAGATGGCCGTTCCTATACCAAGGTTATCAAGATGGTAAAGAACCCTGAGACTGGTTCTTACTCATTCGACGAGCAGATGGTTCCCAACGAGGCCGTTAAGGATTTCTTTAAGAATTAATCATCAGCACGTTTCCTGATTTAGATTCAAATGACCAAAGGTCTATAAAAGGGCACCTATCCACAAGATAGGTGCTTTTTTGTGCTTCATATACCATTTTTTGTAGGATTCATCGTGATTTTGTCAAATCATTGTGCTATCTTTGCATAAAATTATTGTTGATTGGAATACTATGGGATTTTTCAGTTTCTTTAGTAAAGAGAAAAAAGAAACCTTAGACAAGGGTCTTGAGAAGACGAAGGAGAGTTTCTTCGGCAAGATTGCTCGTGCAGTAGCAGGAAAGTCAAAGGTGGATGATGATGTGCTTGACAATCTTGAAGAGGTATTGGTGACAAGCGATGTTGGCGTCGTAACTACGTTGTCTATCATAAGTCGTATAGAGGAACGTGTTTCTCGCGATAAATACGTTGGAACGGACGAATTGAACAACATCCTTCGTGAAGAGATTGCCAATCTTCTGACAGAGAATAATTCCTCAGATACCGAAGGATATGTCATACCAGAAGGCAAGAAGCCTTATGTAATCATGGTGGTTGGTGTCAATGGTGTGGGCAAGACGACGACTATCGGCAAGTTGGCTTATCAGTTTAAGAAGGCTGGACTCAAGGTCTGTCTCGGTGCTGCTGATACTTTCCGTGCTGCAGCAGTAGAGCAAATCGTCATCTGGGGTGAGCGTGTAGGTGTTCCTGTTGTCAAACAACATATGGGAAGCGATCCTGCAAGCGTTGCTTTTGACACGTTGAGTAGTGCTGTTTCTAACGACGTGGACGTAGTGCTTATAGACACTGCAGGGCGCTTGCACAATAAGAAAGGATTGATGGATGAGCTTTCTAAAATCAAGCGTGTGATGCAAAAGGTTGTACCTGATGCACCACATGATGTGATGCTTGTACTGGATGGAAGTACGGGTCAGAATGCATTTGAACAGGCCAAACAATTCACACAGGCAACTCAGGTGACAAGCATGGCTATCACCAAACTTGATGGTACAGCAAAAGGTGGTGTAGTCATCGGTATTTCTGACCAGTTTAAGATACCTGTACGCTATATCGGCTTGGGAGAAGGTATGGAAGACCTTCAGCCTTTCAATCGCCGTGAGTTTGTAGATTCCCTTTTCAAATCATGATGCCGATATAGGTGATGCAAAAACCAACTGTTGATATTATTACATTGGGTTGCTCCAAAAATCTCGTAGACTCGGAGAAACTCATCTGCCAGCTTGAAGCACAAGGCTACCATGTCACACACGACCCTGAGGACCCCCAAGGAGAGATAGCCGTCATCAATACTTGTGGTTTCATAGGTGATGCAAAAGAAGAAAGCATCAATATGATTCTTGAAGTGGCGCAGCGTAAAGCAGAAGGCAGTCTCAAGAAGCTCTATGTCATGGGGTGTCTGTCTCAGCGATATTTTTCGGAGTTGAATGAGGAAATTCCAGAGGTGGACAAGTTCTATGGCAAATTCAATTGGACTGAGTTGCTTGCTGATCTTGGACACGAGTACAATGAAGAACTCAAATACGCAAGGCGCATCACGACGCCCTCTCACTATGCATATCTGAAGATATCGGAAGGCTGTGACCGACATTGTGCATACTGCTCTATTCCCATCATTACAGGTCGACATCAGAGTCGCCCTATCGATGAGATCGTGGATGAGGTGAAGGCACTTGTTGCTCAGGGCGTCAAGGAATTTCAGGTCATAGCACAAGAACTCACCTACTATGGAGTAGACATCTATCATAAACGTGCTATTGCAGAACTTATAGAGCGTCTGGCTCTGATTCCTGGAGTCGAATGGCTACGCCTGCATTATGCTTATCCAACGGACTTTCCCGTAGAATTGCTGAATGTAATGAATAAGTATCCCAACGTGTGCAAATACTTGGATATAGCCCTTCAGCATATTTCTACTCCCGTACTGCAACGTATGCGTAGAAACATTGATTCGGAGAAGACATATCAGTTGATCGAACTCATTCGTAAAGAGGTACCTGGCATACACTTACGTACCACTCTTATGGTAGGTTTTCCCGGTGAGACAGAAGATGATTTTGAAGAACTGGTAGCTTTTGCCAAGAAAGCCCGTTTCGAACGTATGGGCGCTTTTGCCTATAGTTGTGAGGACGGAACATATGCGGGTGAGAACTATGAAGACGACATCCCCGAAGAGATTAAAGAAGCTCGCTTGTCCAAGCTGATGCGCGTACAGCAACGTATCTCCGCTGATATCCAAGAGCAGAAGGTCGGTCAAAGCATGCGTGTCATCGTAGATCGCTTAGAAGGAGACTATTACATCGCACGTACCGAGTTCGATTCACCAGAAGTTGATCCGGAGGTCCTTATATCCGCGATGGATAACGAACTGACTTTAGGACAGTTTTATAATGTATTGATTGATTCAGCAGATGACTTTGACCTCTATGCTCATGTCGTCTGATAGTCAAGAATCTACCTCATTAACCAGCATGCAAATCTTTCCAATATGAACAATAAGGAATTTACAGCAGAATTGTCAAGAAGGTTGGGCATATCCACGAAAGAAGTCAACCAATATATCTCCGCCCTTAACGAAGAGGTGGCTCAGCAACTTGAAGAGGAAAATACCATCAGCATTCAAGGTTTTGGCACATTTGATGTCAAAAAGAAACTGGAGCATGTTGTTGTCAATCCTTCTACACGTCAGCGTATGTTGGTGCCTCCCAAGATGGAAATTAAGTTTAAGCCCAGTGCTATCATCAAGGATAAAATAAAATAACTAAGACTTTATGGATAACAAAATACTTCTCCAGGACTTGGCGATGGGCGTCTCTGCACGTACGTCTTCTGCGAAAAAAGATGCAGACAATTTCGTCCGTAATGTCTTTGATATTATTGTGCAATATTTGCAAGAAGACAAGATAGTCAAGATAAAAGGACTGGGCACTTTTAAGGTGATAGAAGTAAGTGGAAGGGACAGTGTTAATGTCAATACGGGCGAAAGAATCCACATCAGTGGCCATTCTAAGATTTCTTTTACGCCAGACACCGCTCTTCGCGACCAGGTGAATAGACCTTTCGCGGACTTTGAGACCATCATTATCAATGATGGAATCGATATTGAGGAAATGGAACGTATTCCCGAAGTCATGGAAGAAGCCCCAGAACCTTCTGATATTCAGGCACTGAGCGATGAACTTTCTTCCAGTGGACAGGTAGATGGATTAGGAAATGACACGGAGGAGGTGGGTGTAGATGAGAACATCTCTGTAGCTGTGCCTCAAGAGGAAACTGTTTCAAACCTTGAAGTAACTGACGAAATTCCAGAAGATGCCGAGATACAGGAAGATGAACCACAGACCTCTGTAGTAGAGGCATCTGTAGTGGACGCCCATGAAGAAGAAGTGAAGGATGATCTAAGTCAAGGTGAAACAAATGATGAATCAGCATCGCAACCAACTGAAACTTCTATTGAAGCCAAGGAAACTGAAGAAATAGATGAGTCTGTGGGACTTCTTGACAGATCTTCAACTGATGATAAAGAAGAACGTGTGCAAATCGTTGAAAAAGAAAAGGTTGTCTATATAGAAAGAAAGCCTTGCAAACTCTGTTGGGTACTATACGTGTTGTTAATGCTGGCCATGATGACATTGAGCTATCTGGCGGGAAGTCAAAGCTGGTTTGTCAAGGCTGACAACGATGATATGTCGGATACAGAGATGGTAGAAGCTGATGAGCGGATGTCAGTAGAGGTAGACTCGCAGAATCATGCAACACAGCAAACTGCAGATAGCACGTCAAATCCAACGGAAGAAGTGCTTTCGGCAGAAGACGTTGCTGTCCAGACATCAGCTATTACTATGGTAGAGGAACCCAAACCACAGGATAGTTATCCAGATGGTGTCTATGAAATTACAGGTACGAAATGTGTGCATTTGCTGAAAGCAGGCGAGGGATTGTATCAGTTAGCGCGTGTCTACTATAATAATATGAATATGGCAGAATACATTGTTAAGTATAATCATATTACCAATCCAGACATTGTCTCAGAAGGTACAGCCCTCAAAATTCCAGAATTAAAGCGCGTTAAGTAGTATCGTCTGACGCTTAGATAGTAACGAGGCAATAAGAGGCTTCAACATAAGACCTTATAGGGCATAGGTCTTTGTAGGGACTTTACTTATTGCCTCGTTATTTTTGTTTTGTGTGTCTTTATGTTTTTTCTTTAAACTCATATTGTGGATGATAAGTTCCTTTTTTAGTAATCGGCAGTAATCCAATTATTAAATTCTCTTAAAAGTAGTTTAAGTAAACTTAAACTTTACGTATTTTCAATGCCTCGTTTTGCCAGTCTTCTTCAAATTGTGTAATTTTGTAGGACGAAATAACAAACAAAATACATATAAGTTATGGCAGAATCTATTGATATACGTGAGTTGAATGAGCGTATAGAGAGACAGAGCGGTTTTGTGACCAACCTTGTTGCTGGAATGAATCAGGTGATTGTCGGACAGAAGCATTTGGTCGAGTCGCTTTTGATCGGTCTTTTGAGTGATGGTCATGTTTTGTTGGAGGGTGTCCCTGGTTTGGCTAAGACCTTGGCCATTAAGACCCTCTCGCAGTTGGTTGATGCCAAGTTCAATCGTATTCAGTTCACTCCTGACCTTCTCCCCGCAGATATCATTGGTACGATGATCTACAGTCAGAAGGATGAGAAGTTCGTAGTGGAGCAGGGGCCTGTATTTGCCAACTTTGTATTGGCAGATGAGATCAATCGTGCACCTGCAAAGGTACAAAGTGCTTTGCTTGAGGCCATGCAGGAGCGCCAGGTAACTATCGGAAAGCAGACCTATTCGCTAGAGAAGCCTTTCCTCGTTCTTGCTACCCAGAACCCCATCGAACAGGAGGGCACCTATCCTCTTCCCGAGGCACAGGTCGACCGTTTCATGCTCAAGGTAGTCATCGACTATCCCAAGTTGGAAGACGAAAAACGCATCATCCGTGCCAATATCTCTGGAGAAATCAAAAATGAGGTTCGCCCCATCCTTACCACAAAGGATATTCTGGATGCCCGTGAGGTAGTTCGTCAGGTTTACCTTGACGAGAAGATAGAGCAATATGTAGCAGATATTGTATTTGCTACCCGCTACCCTGAAAAGTATGGTCTGGCAGACATCAAGAGCTACATAGAGTTTGGAGGTTCTCCTCGTGCAAGCATCAATCTTGCTCTCGCAGCTCGTGCATATGCTTTCATCAAGCGTCGCGGTTATGTCATCCCCGAGGACGTTCGTGCTGTGGCATACGATGTGTTGCGCCATCGCATTGGCCTGAGCTATGAGGCTGAAGCCAACAATGTTACTTCTGAAGAGATCATCAGTCAGATCATCAACAAGGTTGAAGTACCCTAATCGGTTGCTATACTTCAGCATAGTTGTATAATAGGACGAAACAATTCTTTAATGGAGACCAGCGAAATTCTTAAACGTGTCCGCCAAATCGAGATCAAGACTCGAGGATTGAGCAACAATATCTTTGCAGGAGAATACCACTCGGCATTCAAGGGCAGAGGTATGGCATTTAGCGAGGTCCGAGAGTATCAGTATGGTGATGACATTCGAGATATAGAGTGGAATGTGACAGCACGTTTCAATAAGCCTTATATAAAGGTCTTTGAGGAAGAGCGCGAGTTGACCGTCATGCTTCTTGTCGATGTAAGTGGCAGTCTCAATTTCGGTACGTCCGTCATGCAGAAGCGTGAGATGATCACTGAGATCGCTGCCACTTTGGCATTTAGTGCCATTCAGAACAATGATAAGATAGGAGTTATCTTCTTCAGCGATAAGGTGGAGAAGTTCATTCCTCCTCAGAAGGGACGCAAGCATATCCTTTATATCATTCGAGAGCTACTTGATTTCCAGCCTGATAGTCAGGGTACCAATGTGTCGGTTGGAATAGAGTATCTCAGACAGGCCATCAAGCGTCGCTGTACAGCTTTTATTCTGAGTGACTTCATCGATGAGCATGATTTCATGATCCCTCTCAGCATTGCCAACCGTAAGCACGACCTTGTAGCAATTCAAGTCTATGACCGTCGTGTGGCCGAGCTTCCCAATATCGGTATGATGAAGGTGGTTGATGCAGAAACAGGTCACGAGCGCTATATTGACACAAGTAGTAAGGCTGTGCGCAATCGCCAAGCCGCTTGGTGGAAGGAACATCAGAATCATCTTTCGGATACTTTTACCCGAAGCAATGTGGACTTTGTCAATGTTTGCACTGATCAAGACTATGTTGCAGCGTTGATGAGCCTGTTTGCTCAGCGCGGATAGTGAAAAAGAAAAACAATGAACAAAGTGTTGAAACGTATTATTCCCATAGCTCTTCTGCTCGTGAGTCTCTTATCCTTGCCAGTGAGTGCGCAGGTGTTGGTGGATGTCAAGATAGACTCTATGCAGTTGTACATAGGTGAGCAGACTGGTATCGAACTCAACGTGACGTGCGATGCCAATCAGAAACCGGAGTTGCCCCATTTTGAGTCTTCTCTCAAAAATGGATATTTTGAGCAGTTGGTTTCTGGTGTTGAGGTAGTAGAGTCTTGTAAGCCCGACACACAGATGCTTAATAATGGCAAGCGCATGCAGATCAGTCAGCGCTATATCATTACCAGCTTCGATTCGGCTTTGTATTATCTTCCTCCGATGGAAGTTGTGATAGATACTACACATTATAAGTCAAAAGCCTTGGCTTTGCGGGTCTATTCCTTGGATGTCGATACATTGCATCTGGAGAAGTTTGCCGGCATCAATGGTATAGAGCCTCTTGAGTTCTCTTGGGAGGATTGGCATCACAGCATCTTCTCTGTTCTTGCCATTGTGCTATTGTGCGTACTTATCTTCTTGGCATATTGGTGGTTGAAGAAGGGCAACCCGGTTATTCCTTTGATGCGTCGCAAACCCAAGCTTCCTCCCCACCAGGTAGCTATGCAAGAGATACAGCGTATCAAGGAAGAGCGTACATGGGCCACCGAGGAAAGCAAGGAATACTATACGCAGTTGACAGATACTCTTCGTACCTATATTCAGGATCGTTACGGTTTCCGTGCCATGGATATGACCTCTTCTGAGATCATTGACCGTCTCGTCCAGGAGAATGACGCAGAGGCTTTGAATGAGTTGTCTGAATTGTTCCGTACTGCGGACCTTGTAAAGTTTGCCAAATATACCACACCGATTAACGAGAATGATGCACATCTTCTCACAGCTATGGCCTATATCAATCAAACTAAGCAGGAAGTAGATCCAAATGCAAAGCCTGACGAACCTCTTTACACAGCAGAACAGCGTCGTACCATAGGTATGAAGTGGACACTACGTATCTCTATCGCATTGATGTCTATTGCTGTTGCTGTCATCTTGGTAGTGATGGTCATACGGCTGATAGACCTTTTGCGATAATTCATGTTTTGTTGCGATGATGGATATATTTTAAAGAAAAGATATAACGAATACGTGAAATGACTTTTGCATCACCTTTATATTTCCTCTTGCTTTTGCTTCTCATCCCCTACATGGTATGGTATTTGATGAGGCATCGTAAGTCCGAACCTGTGATGGTCGTAAGCAGTCTCAATGCCTATCGCCATTACAAGCGGTCTTTTAGGGAGTATCTTATGCATATACCTTTTGTCCTTCGATTGGTGTGCTTCTCTGCTGCGGTCGTAGCTTTGGCAAGACCTCAGACACAAAATGACTGGAGCGAGCAGAATATCGAGGGTATTGACATCATGCTTTGTATGGACGTCAGTACGAGCATGCTTGCGGAAGACCTTGAGCCCAACCGAATCGTTGCAGCACGTGATGTTGCTATGGATTTTATCAAAGGCCGTCCCAATGATAATATCGGACTTACCATATTTGCCGGTGAAGCTTATACACAGTGTCCTATGACCACAGATCACGGTGTGTTGCTCAATATGCTTGACAAATTGGATTGCGATATGGCAGCCAATGGCATACTGGAAGATGGAACTGCCATAGGTATGGGTATCACAAATGCAGTAAGCCGACTGAAAGACAGTCAGGCAAAGAGCAAGGTGGTCATCATGCTTACTGATGGTAGCAACAATCGAGGAGAGATCACACCTTCCGATGCGGCCTACATGGCTCGCGAGTTTGGCGTACGCGTCTATACTATCGGTGTAGGATCCAAGGGTAAAGCTCGCTATCCCTATTACGTTGCAGGGCACAAACAGTACATTATGGTAGATGCAGATATTGACGAAGGTACACTTCAGAATATTGCTCAGACGACAGATGGTATCTACTATCGTGCGACTTCAGGTAAGAGCCTGAAGGAAGTCTATAAGGAGATTGACAAGTTGGAGAAGAGCAAGTTGCTCGTAAGTAAGTTCAATAGTAAAGCAGAGCATTTCATGCCTTACCTGCTTGTTGCATTGATTGCTCTTTTGCTTGAATTGCTTTTGCGTCTCACCCTATTAAGAAAGCTTCCCTAATTAATTAAAGAATAAAACACTGCAATGTTTAGATTTGCTAATCCCATATATCTTTATCTGCTGTTGTTGCTGGTGATATTTGCCGTGCTTCACTATGCTGGCCTCTATCTCCGCAAACGCAATATAGCCCGTTATGGTGAGCCTGGCCTTGTCTCACGGCTTATTAAGGATTATTCTTTGATACGTGTAGAGATTAAGTTTTGGCTGCTCCAGTTGGCTTTGGCATGCTTGATAGTGGCCATGGCCCGTCCCCAAAATGGAACAAAGGAAGCAGAGCGTGACCGCTATGGCATCGAGGCTATTGTAGCCCTTGATATCAGTAACTCCATGCTTGCACAGGACGTTCATCCCAGCCGCTTGGACAAGTCTAAGCGACTCATCAGCAATATGATGAAGCAGATGACGGATGATCAGATTGGTATGGTCATTTTTGCGGGAAGTGCTTTCACACAGGTGCCCATAACCAGTGACTTTGCCACAGCACAGATGTATCTGGACCAGATCACTCCTGCTTTGATAGATCTTCAGGGCACTGATGTAGCCCGTGCTATCGAACTTTCAACGAAAAGCTTCACCGGACGAGAAGGTGTCAATCGTGCTATTTTCATTATCACAGATGGTGAAGACAACGAGGGTGGGGCAGTAGAGGCTGCCAAAGAAGCGGCAAAGGCCGGCATTCATGTCTTTGTTTTGGGTATCGGTAGCCCTGATGGTGCCAAGATCCCTATTCCTGGTACGTCACAGTATATCATAGATAACGAAGGTAATGCGGTAGTGACCAAACTCAATGAGCAGATGTGCCGCGACATTGCCAAGGCTGGCGAAGGGGCCTATATCTATGTGGACAACAGCAGTTCTGCCCAGGATGCTCTGGATAAGTATCTGGACCAACTGTCCAAGACAAAACTTGATACCAGCAAGTATGCAGAGTACAACGAGAAGTATCAGCTTTTCCTACTTATTGGTCTCATCCTTCTCATCGTAGATGCCATGATCATGACACGTCAGAATCATCTGTTCCAGCGTATCAACCTATTTGGTAAAGAGAAGTGATAGCCTCGTTGTTATGAGGAGTGACATTAATATTTATATAAGAACGAGAAATATTCATAGTGAAAGACATATGCATATGAAAAAAACAGCTTTGTTGATGTTCACTTTGCTTTTGGCCCTTTCTTCATGTACGGGCGATTCGTTTCGAGACCATGTGCGTCGAGGCAATCGCAATTATGAGTGGGCCACAGATACTCTCAATCAGGATTCTACCTATATATATGAGGCATGTACAGAGTATGAGCGTGCCATATCACGCGATTCCATGATAGCTCTTGCCCATTATAATGCGGGCAATGCATATCTGCTTACGGGTAAGGATAGTACAGCATTTCATGAGTACATGGTGGCAGACTCCCTTGAATCGGACTTTACGCGTCAGGCACACATCCATCGCAACATCGGTGTTCTACTTCAGAGCGAAGCTCTCAATGCGCCTGATAGTCTGAAATATACGTTGCTCAATGGAGCAGTAGAAAACTATAAGAGTTCGTTGCGCTATGATCCTAAAAATGATGAGACCCGCTACAATCTTGCTCTTTGTCAGTGGCAGTTGAAGAAGAATCAACAAGACCAGCAAGGCGGTGGAGGTGGTGAAGGCCAGGACAACTCTGATCAGAAAGATGAACAGCAGCAGAATCAGGACCAGCAACAGCAGCAACAGCAAAATCAAGAACAACAGCAGCAGAATCAGGCTTCCGAACAGATGATACAGGCAGCTATGCAGCGTGAGCGTGAGACGCAAAATCGTATGAATCAATATGATCGCGCAAAGCGACAAGAAGAGGAGAACCAGCAAAATGCTCTTCCACGCAAGTTGCAAAAGAATTGGTAGAAGTGCCATGTGGACATGATGAATGCATGGCAGAATTGGAATAAAGGGAACAAGTGCATCTATTTTGAAATATAAAGATATGACGAAACGATACTATACACTCCTTCTATTATTTTTATTCACAGGAATACTGTGGGCCCAAAAACTCACCCTGCAAGCTCCCAAACAGGCAGAGGTGGGCAGACGCATACAAGTAAAGTATGTTCTCAACACTACTGACTATGAGAATATTCAGATAGATGGTGACTTCACAGGCTTTGACTTGCAATACGGTCCGAGTGTCAGCCAGATGAATAGTTTCAGTAGTATCAATGGTCGTACGACTCAGAGTTCTACTGCGACTTTCACGTATACCCTGATGCCTGTCAAGGAAGGTACATATACGATACCTGCTGCTACTGTAACTTCTGGAGGTCAAAAGGTCAAGAGTGGTACGGCTAAGATTGAGATTTTGCCAGGTACTGATACTCCCAGTCAGAGTGGAAGTGGTAATGGTGGAGGAAGTCAGCGTCAGCAAGGCAGTTCCTCCCTTCACACTCCTTCTCAGGGTGAAGGTATATCAAGTTCAGATATCTATTTTACCACCACTGCATCCAAGACTCATGTCTATGAACAAGAAGCTATATTGCTTACATACAAGCTATATTCTCTGGTTTCGGTAGAGCAGTTGGCTGGTGATATCCCTCAACTGGACGGTTTTCATACGCAGGAGATAGAGCAGCCCCAGCAGCAGAGTTTTAAGTTGGAACGTGTCGGTAACAAGAACTATGGAACGGTAGTCTGGAGAGAGTATGTGGTCTTTCCCCAACGCTCGGGTAAGTTGACCATTCCTGCAGTAGATTTCACTGCCGACATTGTTGTGCAGTCCAGATATGTTGACCCAATTGATGCCTTTTTCAATGGTGGAGGCATGATGCAACGCGTGCAAAAGAAGATCAAGGCTCCTGCCATCGATATCAATGTTGATGCATTGCCTACACGTCCAGCCAATTTCTCTGGCGCGGTAGGCAAGAACTTCAAGGTCTCGGGTAAGCTTAGTCCCCAGCAAGTTGATGCCAATGACGCTACTACACTGTCTTTGAGCATCACGGGTACAGGTAATATGCAACTTATGAGTGCTCCTCTCGTATCGTGGCCACACGATTTTGAGGAATACGATCCAAAACGTGGTGAGAATCTCAAGATAACCAAGAGTGGAACGCAAGGAACTGTATCATACGAGTATGTGGCTGTTCCCCATCATGCAGGTAAGTTCAACATTTCTCCTATTGACTTTTGTTATTTTGATACCGATAAAAAGCAGTATGTGACTCTCCATACCGATAGTTTCCAACTTGGAGTGGCCAAGGTTGCTGGTGCTGCTGTTTCTAGTTCGGCTCGTACACAGGAGGATGTTAAGCAGCTGGGTGACGATATCCATTTCATCAAAAAGGGTGAACTTGACGTACATCAGCAAGGCGACTCCATGTTTGGTTCGCTCCAGCATCTGCTTTACTACTTGCTGGTATTGCTTGTTTTTGCCATTGTGATGATTATCTTCCATCAACAGGCAAAGGCCAATGCAGATGTAGTAGGCCGACGTGGTCGAGGAGCCAGCAAGGCTGCTGTCAAGCGACTTCGTCAGGCTGGCAAACTCATGAAGAAAGGGGATGTAGAGCAATTCTATGACGAGATCATGCGTGCACTCTGGGGCTATGTAGCAGACAAACTCAACTTGCCCGTGACCGATCTAAATAAGGACAATGTAAGTGAGATGCTGCTATCTCGTGGTATTGATGAAGAAGCCACTCAACAGTTCTTGCAAATCCTTGGAGACTGCGAATTTGCTCGCTTTGCCCCAGGCGATCCCGGTACCAATATGGACCATATGTACAATGCTGCAAGCGACATCATAGGTAAGATCGAAGACGAAATCAGAAAGAAATAATTTTTAAGCACATGAAGCATATCCTATATATAATATTTGTAGTGACATTTCTTTTTCCCTACTCATCCTTGGCCGAATCATCAAAGAAAGCAGAGACACTGTATGAAAACGGACAGTACCAAGAGGCCTTGGATGCCTACTTCAAAGTGACCCAGAAAGGACAGAGTGCCAACCTTTACTACAACATTGGAAATTGCTATTTCCGTATGGACAGCATCCCTCAAGCTTTATTGTGGTATGAGCGTGCCTACTTGCTGGATCCCAGTGATGCCGACATCCGTTACAATCTCAATTATGCGCGTTCGAAGACCATAGACAAGATCGTGCCAGAGGAGGACCTTTTCTTTGTACGCTGGTATCGTGGTTTGCTCAATCAGTTAAGTGTTCAGGGATGGACCATTGCCGGCATTTTGCTATTTGCCCTTAGCCTCATAAGTTTTTGTGCTTACATTTTCCTGAATGAAGTCAGATTGCGTAAGATTGGATTCTATAGTGCCATAGTCTTGTTTGTCATGGTCATTCTTTCCAATGTTTTTGCATGGCAGCAGCGTTCTCTTCAGTTTGATCACAATCGTGGTATCATCTTCTCTTCAAGTGTATCATGCAAGAGTTCTCCTAACAAGGCCGGAAAGGAACTCTATCTCTTGCATGAGGGCACTTCGGTTAGCATCATAGACAGAAGTGTACGCAACTGGTTAGAGATACGTCTCTCTGATGGAAAACAAGGATGGATTCCCGCTTCAAGCATTGAAATCATTTGATGGAATGAGTCTACTACATTACACACAGGTATTCGTATCATTATAATATGTTGCAAGAACTTATACATTTTGATCAGCAATTGTTGATACACCTCAATGGAAGTGATTCTGATTATTGGGATGGTATCTGGATGGGTGTGACTAAGGTCGTGACCTGGGTTCCCTTTTACCTATCGATGCTCTATGTGTTGATAAGGTCTTTTGAGTTTCGTAAGGTGGTACTCGTGGTGCTGATGATGGGTTTAGCCATACTTTTGGCAGATCAGGTGGCAAGTGGCATCTGTAAACCCTTTTTCCAGCGTTTCCGTCCTACACACGAACCACTTCTTGAGGGACAAGTAGATATAGTAAGGGGCTATGTTGGGGGGCTCTATGGCTTCATGTCAAGTCATGCGGCCAACGGCTTTGCCATTTTCACCTTTCTTTCTTTGGTCTTCCGCTTCAAGTGGCTCACATTGGCACTGCTTCAGTATGCTGCCTTCACCTCATTCTCCCGTATCTATCTGGGTCTGCACTATCCTGGTGATATCCTGTGTGGTGGACTCTGGGGTATCGTGAGTGGCTTGTTGGCCTATGCATTATTCTGCTA
>JAZLII010000248.1:0-37510 GCA_045617275.1 Bacteroidaceae bacterium | reverse complement strand
TTGGTAGGCTCATCGAGCAAGAGGTTATCTGGATTGCCAAAGAGAGCCTTGGCCAGCATCACGCGCACCTTCTCCTTTCCGGAGAGCTCGCCCATGAGCTGATAGTGCTTGTCTTCCTTGATGCCCAGACCAGAGAGTAGTGCGGCGGCATCGCTCTCGGCATTGTAACCACCCATCTCGGCAAACTTATCCTCGAGTTCTGCCACACGTATGCCGTCTTCATCGCTGAAGTCGGCCTTGCTGTAGAGAGCCTCGCGCTCACGCATCACCTCCCACATGGTGGTGTGACCCATCAGTACGGTGTTGAGGACTGTCTCTTGGTCATATTTGAAGTGGTCCTGCTCGAGGACGCTCAGGCGTTCACCGGGACCCAGTTCGATGGTACCCTTAGTGGCTTCCAGTTCACCACTGATGGCTTTGAGTAGGGTAGACTTACCTGCTCCGTTGGCTCCAATGACACCATAGATGTTGCCATTGGTGAACTTCATGTTGACATCCTTGTACAGAACCTGTTTGCCAAACTGTATGGCAAGATTGCTTACTGTTATCATTTGTCTTAGTTTATTCCTTTGGTATGTTGTGTGTGTAAGTTGACTTGGTGTAGTGCGGGTGTGTAGGCTAAAAAGTGCCCATTTTATCGCAGTTTACTCGCGCGTATATATAAATAGGAGTACAAAGTTACGGTTTTTTTTCAAGTATCACAAATTTTTGCTATCTTTGTAGCATGAAATCGCTCCTTTTCACCGCCAAACGATGCGTTGTTGCAGTTTTTTGCACCCTTATCTGTCTTGCTGCAGCCTATGGCCAGCAAAACAGCGCCTATGTCGAGTATATACGTAAGTACAATGCGCTGGCTGTCGACCAGATGCGTCGCCATCGCGTCCCTGCCAGCATCACGCTCTCTCAGGGTCTTCTAGAGAGTGCCGCCGGTAGAAGTATGCTTGCCGTGGAGGCGCACAATCACTTTGGCATCAAGGTGGGTACGGGATGGACGGGGCCCTATGTGGTCCGTGACGATGATGCCAAGGGGGAGCACTTCCGCAAGTACAAGACCGACGAGGAGAGCTTCGAGGACCACTCCCTCTTCCTCAAGCGTGCCCGCTATGCCAGTCTTTTCCTGCTCGACCCACGCGACTATAAAGGTTGGGCCCGTGGTCTCAAGGCCGCAGGCTATGCCACCAATCCCGCCTATGCAGAGTCGCTCATACGCATCATAGAGACCTATCAGCTCTATCAGTACGATGGCTATCAGGCTCCCATGCAGCAGGGTGGGGTGGTAGTGTCCAGTACGAGTGATCAGTTCTTCCTGACCCATCCTGTACAGCAATGCAATGGCAACTACTACATCATCCTCCAGCCAGGTGATGATCTCAAGACCGTGGCCAAGATGACTGGTGTGAAGAAGCGCAAGCTCCTCTCACGCAACGATCTCCCGAAGTATGCCGAGCCAGGCCCCGGAAGTGTCATCTATCTGGAGAAGAAGCGCTCCAAGGCCGACAAGTCCTTCAAAGGTCATCCCCACGTCCTGCAGGCAGGCCAGTCGCTCTATGATGTGGCTCAGATGTACGGCATACGCCTAAAGAGCCTCTATAAGCTCAATCACTTTGCTGAGGACTATGTGCCTCAGGTTGGTCAGACCATACGACTCTACTAATGAGTGGACTCCCTGCGAAAAGCCTTTTGCGTGCCCTCCCAAAAGGCTTTTGCTTGACCAAACATTTTTGCTTGTCTTGACCAAACTTCTTAGTTAGCCTTCTCCGGGACTTTTTATACCCTCTCAGGTGGTACGCCTCAGTCATGCGCATGACAAAGCCAAGTCATGCGCATGACTTGGCTTATAAAGGCGTATGCCCCCGAGATGGGGGTAGATGTGCTAGATGTACTATAGATGCTATAGGTTCTAGATGTTCTAGAGGATCTAGATGTTCTAGAGAAGCTAGTTTCCTAGTTTCCTAATTTCCTAGCTTCCTTACTTCTTCTTAGGCTGAGGCTTACGTGAGCGCCAGATGACACGGCCGAGGCGGAGCTCCTCCTCGCTGTATACATCTCCATATTCGTCAAAAGCCTTGTCGAGGGAGTCGGTGGGAGCAGTCTCGAAGTAGTCCACGAGTTCCTCTATGCACTCTGTGCCGAGTACCTCCTCTGCGAAGTAGGTGAGATCGAGGTGTGTTCCGCTGGAGAGCAGGCTCTCTATGTCGGCCAGTACTTCATCGAAGTCCAGACCTTGATTGGAGGCAAAGTCGTCGAGTGCCACCTTACGGTCGATGGCCTGTATGATGGCACGCTTACGCTGAGCCAGTACGGTCTTCATGCCAGTGGCATCGGTCATGACGTCCTCTACCATCTGTGTGAGCGAACTGTCCTCGTTGGAGAAGCTGGTGTCGTCATCGTCGCCCTTGAGCTCGAAGGCCACGGGCTTCTTGAGGTACTTCTTACCTTTGGCCATGATGCCTACGCCTTCCGACTTCACCTTCATGTAGCCTTGCTCGATACCTTGGTCTATCACCTCGGCCCAGTGCTCTTCTTCCTTGTCGTCGCCACAGCCGTAGCTCTCGAGATTGTCGAGACCTCTCTTCTGCAGCCACTGGGTCTCGTGACCGAGGATGTAGTCAAACAAATGTTCTCTCTTCAGGGGTTTGCCTATCTCTATGAGGCTATTTAAAACTTTACAAAGTGAATCTTTTCCGTCCATTGTTTTCTCTTTTTGCGGCGGGAAAGGTAATAAAAGATTGGTAATGAGCAAAGAATTTCTGGAAAAAAATAATCACTTTTTTATCTCATCTAAAAAAGAAAAGTGTTATCTTTGTAGAAACAAAGAGAATTATAGATGAAAACAATCGGTATATTGACTGCTATGTCGGTGGAATACAAGCAGTTAGCAAATATGATGTCCAATGCCGTGTCTGAAGTCGATGGAATACAAAATTATCTCGTCGGTCAGATCGGTGAGCATCGTATAGTACTGATGCAGTGTGGAATAGGCAAAGTCAATGCCGCCATGGGCAGCACGATGCTCATCAAGCGCTATCAGCCTGACTGTGTGGTAAGTACAGGTGTGGCTGGTGGTGTAGATACATGTGTAAGCATTATGGATGTGGTGGTGAGCACGGAGCAGGTCTATCACGATATGTGGTGCGGGCCGGGCAACGTATGGGGCCAAGTGCAGGACTATCCCGAGCGCTTGAAGAGCGATGAGGGCATGCTCGCAGCAGCCAAGTCGCTTCACACGGAGACGCGCGTCCTTCCCGGACTCATCTGCACGGGCGATCTCTTCGTGAGCCGTCCTGAGGAGCAGCAGCGCATCAAGAGTCTCTTTCCGGAGGCTCTGGCAGTCGACATGGAGACGTGTGCCATCGCGCAGGTGTGCCATGCTCACCAGACGCCCTTCATCAGCTTCCGCATCATCAGCGATACACCGGGCGAGAAGGACAACGTGTCGCAGTACCTCGACTTCTGGAAGTCCATGGCCGACACCTCTTTTGCCGTGACCCGCGATTTCATCTCCTCACTCTGATCTGGAGACCAACGTGCCACCGTACCACCGTGCCAACGTGCCACCGTGCCCAACGGTTGACCGATGGGAAAAGTAGTTCAGGGGCCTAAAAAGCATACTACCTAATAATATATACAGGATAACAACTTAAATTTTAATGAATCATGAAACAAGAAGTACCTTACAAGATTTATCTTGAAGAGAACGAGATCCCCACTCAGTGGTACAACGTGCGTGCGGACATGAAGACCAAGCCCTCACCACTGATCAACCCCGGTACAGGTCAGCCCCTTACCATCGACGACCTCAACCCCATCTTTTGCGAGGAGCTCAACAAGCAGGAGCTTGACAATGAGACTCGCTGGTTTGACATCCCCGAGGAGGTGCTCAACTTCTACAAGATGTATCGTCCTTCCCCCTTGGTACGTGCCTACTTCCTGGAGAAGGCTCTCGGCACTCCCGCCAAGATCTACTATAAGTTTGAGGGTAACAACACTTCTGGTAGCCACAAGCTCAACTCTGCTATCGCTCAGGCCTACTATGCCAAGAAGCAGGGCTTGAAGGGTGTGACCACCGAGACCGGTGCCGGCCAGTGGGGTACTGCCCTCTCTATGGCTTGCCAGTACTTTGGCATCGACTGCAACGTCTTCATGGTGAAGTGCTCTTATGAGCAGAAGCCTTTCCGTCGCGAGGTCATCCGCACCTATGGTGCCAAGATCACCCCTTCGCCCAGCGACACCACCGAGGTAGGTCGCAAGATCCTTGCTGAGCATCCCGGCACCACTGGTTCGCTCGGTTGTGCCATCTCTGAGGCAGTGGAGGCCGCTGTGACCAATCCCGGCTACCGCTACGTACTGGGTAGTGTGCTCAATCAGGTGCTGCTCCACCAGACCATCATCGGTCTTGAAGCTAAGAAGGCTATGGAGAAGTACGACATCAAGCCCGACATCCTCATCGGCTGTACCGGTGGTGGTAGCAACCTGGGCGGTTTTGCCACTCCCTTCATGGGCGAGATGCTCCGTGGCGAGGCACAATACAAGATCATCGGTGCAGAGCCCGCCTCTTGCCCCTCATTCACCCGTGGTAAGTTTGCCTACGACTTCTGCGATACCGGTATGATCTGCCCCTTGGCCAAGATGTACACCGTAGGTAGCCAGTTCATCCCCTCTGCCAACCACGCTGGTGGTCTCCGTTTCCACGGTATGTCTCCCATCCTCTCTCAGCTCTACCACGAGGGACTCTTCGAGGCACGTGCCTACGAGCAGACCCAGGTATTTGAGGCAGCAGAGATTTTCGCTCGTGCTGAGGGTATCCTTCCCGCTCCCGAGTCGAGCCACGCCATCCGTTGTGCCATCGACGAGGCACTCAAGTGCAAGGAGACCGGTGAGAGCAAGACCATTGCCTTCAACCTCTCTGGTACCGGCTACTTCGACCTCGTGGCTTATGGCCAGTTCAACGATGGTACCATGACCGACCAGATCCCCACGGATGAGGAGATCGCAGCTGCTCTGGCTAAGCTCCCTCAGATGGGCAATGAGTAATAAGGCTTCTTAGACTCTGAAAAGAATATATAATATAAGAAGGGCGTGACACTTTTGATGTCACGCCCTTTTCTATTTAGTATATGTAACATTTACATTTACAGGCTATCTCCGAAGTCTTCCTTGAACTTCTCTACGAGCTTCTCCTGCCAGTTGCCTATCTCCTTCATGCGGCCGAAGAAGAAGCGAAGCACCTCGGGCCCCTCGGACCATTCCAGACCACCGATGAGGTTGCGGTTGTCCCAAAGCCACTTCACGCGGTCTGCCACATACTTGATCTGCGACAGGGTGAAGACACGGCGAGGACAAGCCAGACGCTGCAACTCAAGTTCTGCATAGCGCTCAGTACCATCGGGCTCACGCTGCTCCGATACGGTACCACGCTCCATACCACGAATACCGGAGATGATGTACAATGCACAGCCAACGGCTGCTGCGGGATACTGGTTGTGAGGCATATCGGGAACAAATGCACCAGCATTCAAGTGGCAACCCAGACCACCGGCAGGAAGGATCACGGGCACACCGTATGCGTCCAGTTCCTTTGCCAAAGCCTCGATGAACATGGGACCCTGGCTGATGTAGTCCATATCGAGCGACTCGTAGAGACCCTGAGCCATAGCCTCCATAGTGCGAACATCGATACCGCCGTAGGTCAGGAAGCCTTCGTACAGAGGGATGAATGGCTGCAACATCTTGGTCCACTTGGGATCCTTGGAGCAGATGATACCGCCCTTCGAGAAGGAGAGCTTGCGGGCTGAGAAGTAGATCAGGTCGAAGTGATCGGCCAGCAGATGATAGATATCCTTGATATCCATATACTTGCAACGAGCCTCACGGGTCTTCATGAAGTAGATGTTGTCCTGCAGCAGAGAAGCATCCAGGACTGAGAGGCAACCGGTCTCATGACAGATGTCGGTCACGGCAAGCATGTTCTCCAGCGAGACGGGCTGACCGCCGATCAGGTTGGTACCAGCCTCCACGCGTACGTATGCTACGTTTTCGCTACCAATCTCGCCGATGCGCTTTCTCAGCAGATCCAGGTCGTAGTCACCCTTGAATGGTTCGTTGCTCTGAGGCACGAGACCCTTGGGCTGAACGAGCTCCTCAACCGTAGCACCGCAACGGGTGGCATGAGCCTTGGTGGTGGTGAAGTGGAAGTTCATCAAAGCCACCTTGCCGGGAGCGCAGAAAGCCTCGGCCAGAATATTCTCGCAAGCACGTCCCTGATGAGTGGGGAGCACGTTGTCACATCCAAACACCTCCTTGACGGCGTCCTTCACACGATTGAAAGTCTCGCAACCGGCATAGGCATCGTCTGCCTTCATCATGGCGGCGAACTGCAGGTCAGACATGGCATTGACACCCGAATCGGTCAGCATGTCCAGGAAAACGTCGCGATTCTGCAGCAGGAATGTATTGTTACCAGCCTCCTGCATCCTGTGCAGACGTTCATCCACGGGTAGGAGGTTCAACTTCTGCACCATACGTACCTTGTGCATTTCCAAAGGTACCTGATTCTCACTCTTGTAAAATTTAACTGCCATAGTATTTATAGATTTAATGTGTTGATAGTCAGACAGGACGTTCCTTTTGTGCTCTTACATGGGGGTGTTATCCTTATCTGTCGCTAATGTATACTATATTCAGCTATATCATGCGATATATATCACGGAAATATATACCATTATTACGCATTCTTCCAAATGCTACCATTTTTAACTATCAAAACGAAGAATCATACCAATTTTTGCTATAAATTTGTACCATAATTACGGATACACATTTTATAATATGCACATAAAGGTAGAATCGATAGACCAATACAACCGATATTTCCATCAGCCCACTTTTCATCCTCTGGTCAGTGTGGCCCATCTGAACAAAGCCGACTTGTCCCTCTTCGAACCCACCGACTTTGGTATGTACTGCGTAGTGCTGATGGAGGCAGATTTCGGTGAGTTGATGTTGCGAAACAACATCATGCGTTATCGAGCAGGTACCATCTTTACAATGAAGCCCGGCGATGTGGTATCCATGAACCTTGATCCAAAGGTAAAACCCCAGGGACTGATGTTGGTCTTTCGGCCGGAACTGCTGGACGGTACAGGGCTTGGTCGTGACTTCTACATGTTCAACTTCTTTGACTATGAAGTCCTTGAGTCGCTGGAACTCTATGACAGTGAGCACAAAGTGGTCGTCAACTGTTTCAACAATATCTATACAGAGTTGCAGGCCAAAGAAGACAATTTCACCAGCCATATGCTTCGTCTTGGCATCGGTCAACTACTTACGTCCTGCCGTCGCTTTTATGATCGCCAGTTCGACACGCATCAGCTTCACACCTCCGACCTCATGATTCGCCTCGACTCTCTGCTCGACGGATACCTTTCTGGCGAAAATCAGCTACCCCAGCATCTTGGTCAGCCATCGGTAGCATGGTGTGCCGAGCAGTTCCATCTCTCTCCCAACTATTTCGGTGATCTGGTACGCAAAGAGAGCAGCATCACTGCTCAGGCCTATATACAGATGAAGATTATCGAGAAGGCGAAGTCGCTGCTCTCCGATCATTCGCTCAGTATCAATGAAGTAGCTTCCAGGCTTGGATTCAGTTATTCCAACCACTTCACTCGCTTCTTCACAGGCAAGGTGGGTATCACTCCTTCTGCTTTCCGCAGCCAGAAGATATGATAGCAGAAGAAGGGCAGGTGGTTGACCTGCCCTTCTTCTGACTGCTATTTTTATTCTATCGTCTTATTTCCCAAAGTTTCTTGTGGCGAAGGGAAGAGCCTGGCGTATAGCTTGGTGCCAGTATTCCCAGTTGTGCTGGCCGTTGCGTACACGCAGTTCGTCCTTCACCTTCTTGTCGCGCATGAGTTGGTGCATCCTGACATTGAGGTCAAAGAGGAAGTCGTCGTCGCCACAGTCGAAAAACCATTTCACGGTGCGAAGCTTGGCCAGCGTGCCCTCATCGGCCTTCTCCATGAAGCGAAGGGCAGAGTGCTCACGCATGGATTCCTGCACGAGATAGGGTTTGCTGTTCTTCTCATACTGGTTTGCCCCACTGAACTCCAGCCAGGCACTCATGGCATAGCAAGAGGAGAACATCTCCGGATGGCGCTGGCAGTAGATGGTGCTGCCGCCTCCGCCCATGGACAGACCCATGACGGCACGGTGCTCCTTGTCTCCCACGATGCGATACTTCTGCTCCACCTGAGGCAGAAACTCCTTGAAGAAGAAGTCCTCGTAGGCCCATCCGGACATGTTGAGGTAGCCATTCCACGTGTTCATGATGTCCGGTCCGCCGGCATTGGGCATGACGATGACCATCTTGCAAGCTTCGCCCGTCTCGATGAGCTCGTCGGCCACGGTCTGCATCTGGCCCTTGTCGCGCCATGCCTTGTAGTCATCGGTGAAACCGTGGAGCAGATACACCACGGGGTATTTCTCCTGACTGCGATCGAAGCCGTCGGGCAGATAGACGTTGTACTTGACCTCGGCATTCAGCACGTTGCTTTTAAAGGTCTCGGTGACGATCTTGCCAGCCTGCATGTTGAGGCAAAGGGCAAGGAGGAGTAGGGTAAAAAGTGTTTTCATATTGTTTTTGAGATTTTGGCTGCCAATAAGCACATCATTTTTAATACTTTATGCAAAAGTACGAAAACTCGCAGAAACTGGCAAGCGCTTTCGGCAGAAATTTCTGCTCGCTATACCACTTGCCTCTCCTCATCCAGATAGGCATTGAAACCTCGTATGTGCTTGATAGAGGAGGGTATATGCTCCTCCTGAGTAGGCTTGCTGTCATCTTCGGAGGCCTGGATCGAACGGCGTCCGTGAAGAGCACGTTCTTCCAGCATGTCTTGCGTGATGTTGCT
Source organism: Bacteroidaceae bacterium (assembly GCA_045617275.1). Taxonomy (GTDB): domain Bacteria; phylum Bacteroidota; class Bacteroidia; order Bacteroidales; family Bacteroidaceae; genus Physcousia. The sequence continues at coordinate 28,601 of JAZLII010000248.1, read as the reverse complement.
GTGGTGGATGGCCGCCTCGAGTGCCGCATCATTGACGATGACTTCCAGGTCGCTGGCATTCATGCCGTCACTCAGTGATACAAGTTGTTGATAGTCAATGTTATGATCGAGAGGACGGTCGGCCAGATGTAGGCGGAGCATGGCGAGTCGGGCTTCAGCATCGGGTAGCCCGATGAAGTAATGCTTGTCCAGACGTCCGGTGCGTAGGAGGGCAGGGTCGATGAGGTAGGGCGCATTTGTGGTGCCGATGACGAAGACCCCGTCACGACCGCAGTTGTTGATCTCGGCAAGGAAGACACTTGTCGACTCGTTGTAGTCGGCAAAGGCTATGTCGGCAGAGCCTGATCGAGCCGGTACGAGCGCCTCTATCTCGTCGATGCACAGTACGAAAGGCTTCTTCTCGCGTGCCTCCTTGAAGATCTCCTTGATCTGACCGGCTGTCTCATGCATGTACTTGCAACTGATGTCGGCAGCATGAACCATCTTGAAGAACATGCCCGTCTCCTCGGCAAATTTCTCCGCAAAATAGGTCTTGCCACATCCAGGAGGGCCATAGAGCAGTATGCCGTTGAGCGGATGTATGCGGTACTTCTTCATCTCTTCGCGATGGGTGAGGGGATAGATGACCTCCCGTTGTAGCTGTGCTTTGAGGTCGAACATGCCGGCCACACCCTTGAAACCATAGTACGGCTGTCTGGCCTCAAAGTCTTGCCTTTCTGCCTCACACATGATTTCACTGTCGTAGGCCTCCTTTTCCGAAACGTAGCCCATTGTCATTACATCAAGATAATAATTGTCTTTCATTGGCTTGAAAAATTAATGTTGGAAAACAACTTCTTTAACACTCACGTGACCGTGTGGCATGTATTAATACCAAAAACTAAGAAAAGGTAACAATAGGAGTGGCAACCAGCAGAAGATAATGCATTTAAATGAGGCTTCAAAGAATGGAAGATATTAATGCTTCTCAAAAAAAGTTTGATTTTATAGTTTCACAGTTTCACAGTTTCACATTTTTGAGTTTCCTTGTTCAAAATTCGTTTTTCATTAATATATATTATACTAGGTGCTCTTGGTGTAATTTTTCTATCATCAACACTAGGAGCAGGATCTTAATACGTTTAAGGTCAGAAATGAATACATATGTGTATTATTCAGACATACAGGTGTGTTTGCAACAGGTGTCCATATAGACGATTTTAAATAGTTTTTATCTTTAAAGATAAATAGAGTATTTGCTATTATTTTGTGAAGGTGTGAAACTACAAAATCAAACTTTTTTTCAAGTATATGATTATACGTAAAAAGACTTGTATTGGTGAAGACAACTATCACAATTAAACATAATACCTATTAGAATTTTAAATAGTTTGAATAATACAGGCTATCAACTTATATTACCCGATATGCTTTTTTGATTTATCATTAAGGTATAAAAAAAGCCCACAGATGTGAGTCTGCGGGCTCTGATATGGATTTTAGTTTGTTCAACTTAATTAGCGGTTCTGCCAACCAAGAAATAGTCGATGTTGCTGGGAATGTAGAATGTGTTGTTCTTGTCCACATAGACAGCTACCGTACGCATCTCTTCACGGCTGATGAGCTTGGCGCCCTTCTTCGTGCGCAGCTCCATGATGTTGGTGTTGGCCTGTATCCAGATCTCGTTGTTCTTCAAGACGGTCTTGGGAGCCTTGATGACGAGCGTCTTGGTGTCCTTGCCATTGTACTTAGAATCAATGATCTCACAGGTCAGTCCCTGGGCAGCAGCTACCTTGGTGTGAGGCACAAACTGCTCAGCGGTGATCTGGTCGAGCTTGTCGTGGCTGAATCCCATCACCTGGCAGAAGTATGCATTGAGCTGTATGTTGGTGAGCATACCGCTGGGACGATACTGGGCCTGGGGATGGTAAGAAGCCAGGAAGACGTCTTCGCCGGTGTGACCGTTGGTGGTGAAAGCCAGACCGGTGCGATCGGTCATGAACTGTGCACATAGGCGTGCCAAGTCGTCCTGATTGTAGTTGCCACCGCGTGCGGGACGGCGATCGTCCTTGGCAATGGGACTCTTGTCGTACTTCTTGTGATTGTTGAGCACCTGCAGCTCGCGCTCGTTGAGTTCGAAGCCACAGAGCTCCTTGAAGATTTTCTGTACCTCGCTGTTGTCGCTGTGATTGAGACGGCTGGCAATGACATCGCCCGAAGCCTTGAAATCGGTCATGGCGCCAAAGGTCTTCTTGAGAGGCGTTGTGGCATAGCCACCCCAGTCGCGTCGACCGATGCTCAGGCCACTGTTGCTATGGTCGGGCACTACAACGACTACCGTGTTGCCATCCTTCTTAGCGAAGTCGAAGGCCTCCTTGCAGGCCTTGTCGAAGGCCAGGAAGTCGTGTACCATGCCGGGAAGGTCGTTGGCATGAGCGGCCCAGTCCACCTTGCTACCCTCTACCATGAGGCAGAAGCCATTGGGATTTTTGCTGAGCTTCTCGATGGCTATCTTGGTCATCTCAGAGATGGAGGGTTCCTTGGCAGGATTGCGGTCCACCTCATAGGCCATGTCCTGATGGGCAAAGAGTGCCCACATGTTGTCACCTTCGTAGGTACGCATGGCGTTGATATCGTTGCGGAACACACCATAGCCTTTCTCCTTCAGGTGCTCCTCTGCCTGCTTGGGCAGGATGCCTGCACCGCCACCGATGAGCACATTGATGCCATTGTGTGCCTGCTGAGGCATGATCCAGTCATACTTACCTCGGTCGTAGCTGTGAGAAGTACAGTCTGCAGGTGTGGCGTGAGGGAACTCACAGGTGCACACCAGTCCTATGCTCTTGCCAGCGGTGAGGCGCGCTGCCTCGAAGACTGTGGTCAGAGGCTGGTAGGCACGCTCGGGATCCATGGGATAGATGTCGTTGCCGGGATCGGCTGTGGGATAGGTGGACACCCATCCGGCACGGCTGTTGTAGCCGGTCATGTAGGTGGAAGTGGTGGGAGCAGAGTCGCCGATGGGGGCATTGCTACAGGTGGTACGTACGGTACCACTGAGATAGGGGTCGATGTTGAGGAACTCTTCCCCACCCTGGTTGTACCACTGGAACCAGCGTGCGGTACTTACCGTTGAGATACCACATCCATCTGGTATGAGCACGATAAGATTTTTTGCCTTCTGGGCCATGCCCGTTATGCTCCATAGGAGCAACGCAACGAGAAGGATTGTCGACTTGATGTTTTTCATATACATTATTATATTAGTGAGTGTATCTTATTAGTTAGGACAAGTATATTTCTTATTAAGTCAGTGTATGCGTATTTCTTTGTATCTCTTGCAATAACAAAACAAGGGAAGCTCATTTGCTTCCCTCATCTTGTGTCGGGGCGACCCGACTCGAACGGGCGACCGCCTGGTCCCAAACCAGGAACGCTACCAACTGCGCTACACCCCGATTGCTTTCTTCATATTGTGGTAAGGAAGGTTTACTTCCCTGAAAGCGGATGCAAATTTAGTACAATTATTTGAAACAGCGAAATGTTTTGGCGATTTTTTTGGTTTCTGCCTGCTTTTGCCTCCTTCATGCACGTACTTGCTGGACCGATTCTATACGGCCATGAATACCGTGTAGACCAGAAATGCGATGTAGCAAAGGGTCATGAGCATACCTTCCCAACGCTTCACTTCCAGATGGGTATAGGACACGAGCCAAAGCAGCAAGCCGCTTCCTGCGAGCACACCAAGTTGCAGCATGGAGACATCGCTCACCTGCATGGGCGACACTGTGCTGCATACTCCAAGGATGAAGAAGATGTTGAAGAGGCAGCTTCCCACCACATTGCCTATGGCCATGCCTGCTGCGTCCTTGCGGGCTGCCATGATGCTGGCTGCCAGCTCGGGCAGAGAGGTACCGGCTGCAAGGATGGTGAGTCCGATGATGGTCTCGCTTACGCCCAGGATGCGTGCCAAGTCGCTGGCTCCATCCACGAAGAACTCGCCACCTGCGATGAGGCAGGCGAAACCTATAAGGATGTAGAGCAGCATCTTCACGTTGCTCATCTCTGCTACAGGAGCTGCCTCTTCATCCTGATTGACACCATTTAATGCCAAAGAGAATGTATAAGCCATGAAGATGCCAAAGAAGAGGAGCAGTACGAGTCCGTCTGCGCGGCTCAAGATGTCCGCTTCATAACCTCCGAAGATGGTATCTTTGAGCAGAAAGAGGAGGCTGAGTGAAGCTACGAGCGTGAAGGGTATGTCCTTGAAGACAGTGCTCCGGCTTACCTTGAGGGGACTGATCATAGCCACCACACCCACGATGACGAGGGTGTTGAAGAGGTTGCTACCCACGATATTGCCCGCCGACATGCCTGCACTACCCTTCAGCGCGGAGAAGAAACTCACACTGAACTCTGGCAACGAACTTCCCATAGCCACCACCGTAAGGCCGATGACCATGTCGCTCACGTTGAGCTTCTTGGCCAAGGCCGATGATCCATCTGTGAGTAGGTCGGCACCCTTCATGATGAGCACCGCTCCGAGAAGTATAGTCAGTATGCTGATGAACATAGATGTAGAGTTATTGATTCATTTTTTGCGAGTTCTTCTGACGGAAGGCTGCAAAGCGCCAAGCCGAGCGAATGCTTATTGGCTTAATGTCCGAACTTCACTTTGCCGTGTCTCAACGAGTTGATGTGGAGAGAGTCCTCATCAAGATATTCGATGGATACGGTGTCGACGGTCTGTGTGGTGCCGTATTCTGTCTTGCTGTCTCCGATGAGGAGCAGTTTGCAGCGTTCGATGCGCCAGCTCTGATAGTTCATGCCGGTGGTCTCCACCGTGCTGTCAGCCTTAAGCGTGAGCTGGTGGTCTTGCGCCTTCCATGCCCTCTCAAGCTGACTTATATTGAGGAAGCTCGTGAGGTGATACTGCTCGTCTTTGTCCATCTTGACGACCACCATGACCTTGTCGTCATAGTCGCGTACCTCTCCCAGCATCAGCCCTTCTACCCCATTGATGGCGGTCTTGCTTACGCTGAAGGTGTCGCTGTCTTCTGTGATGACTTGCAAGGCACTCATGCCGGTCTCCTCACCGAGGTGTCCGATGAGTACGGTATCGTGCAAGACGGTGACGGTGGTGTCGACAGGTACTTCATAGGGGGCTTCTACAGCAGGTTTCTCCCTATTGCCTAAGCAACCACTCAGGACCATAAGGCTTGTTACAGAAGCGCAAAGGGCTATTCGCTTCATACCACAGCGATAACTTCGATCTCTACCAAGGCACCCTTGGGCAGATCCTTCACGGCTACAGCACTGCGTGCGGGGAAGGGAGCCTGGAAGTACTGGCTGTAAACTTCATTCATCGCACCAAAGTTGGCAATGTCGGAGAGGAATACCGTGGTCTTCACTACGTGAGCCAGATCGGTACCTGCCTCTTCGAGGATAGCCTTAGCATTGCGCAGGGACTGATGAGTTTGCTCCTGGATACCACCCTCGGGAAATGCGCCAGTAGCGGAATCTATGGGCAGCTGACCAGATGCGTAGATGAAGTTGCCAGCCTTGATGGCCTGACTGTAGGGACCGATGGCTGCGGGAGCCTTTTCAGTATGGATAGCGTTCATAATATTAATATATTAGGTGTTATTTTATTTGTAAAATGTTCGTTTACTATCAAAATTTCATGCAAAAGTGCGAAAAAATTGCCAATAATACAAGTAAAATTGTGAAAGAGTGCAAAATTAGGGCATTTTTGACCATTATGCTTTTTAGGTATTATTTTATTTCGTAAATTTGCAATTAGAAAGAGAAATCAGAGAGTAATAATCACTAAGACGTTAAATCAATAAACTAATATAGACAAATGAAATTTAAGAATTTTGCATTAGCACTGACCGCCCTTGTTGCCACTGCTCCCGCTATGGCACAGTTTGAGGGTACCGATCACAGAGCTCGTATCCAGTTTTCTCTTGAGAAGGCTGGTGTTTCTGGCGATGACCTGGAAGAGCAGGTTGACCTCGCCGGTGCTTATATCAACGAGTATCAGACTGCCCTCGAGGGTAACAACTGGCCCGAGGCTCTCCGCAACCATGAGTGGTTGATGAAGAACGCTCCCTTCTGCATCCAGGGTATCTACACTGGTAAGGCTCCTTTGATGTTCTACCAGCTGATCTCTTCTGAGCAGGACGTAGACAAGAAGGTACAGTACTTCAACCAGATGCAGGACATGTTTGACAAGCGTCTGGCTCGTCTCGACACCCTCAACTCTTTCACCACCATCAAAAACACCCGTGGTGATGTGCTCGCTGCACGTGCCGACTACAGCTACTGGTGCTTCAATGGTCTGACCGAGAAGACCGGTTACGATGTATTTAAGATCTACGATATCTATAAGGAGGCTATCAAGGAGATCAATGAGAATGGTGGTCGTGACATCCAGGGCTCTGTACTGCAGAACTTCATCGGTGTGAGCAACGCCATCTTCAAGGCTCGTCCCAATACTCATCGTGAGAACTACCTTCAGGACTACCTCGACAGCAAGGACGCTTGCGAGCGCATGCTGCAGTTGGCTAAGGAGGCTCAGGCTGCCGGTGACGAAGAGAAGGCTCAGAAGCTCGTAGCCACCTACGATGCTCCTTTGGCTTGGATCGAGCAGACCTTCACCACCAGCGGTGCTGCTGAGCGTGAGCAGGTGATCGCCATGTACGAGAAGAGCATCGAGAGCAAGAAGGACGACCTGAACTACCTGCGTAGCGCCATGACCCTGATGTCCAACTCTGACTGCGATGATGCCGACATCTACTATAAGGCTGCTCAGTATGCTTATGCTATCGAGCCCACCTTCGAGTCTGCCATCGGTCTGGCTCAGAATGAGATGAAGGGTAACAACGTAGAAAAGGCTGTGGAGTACTACAACAAGGCTCTGGAGCTTGCTACCAACGACAAGACCAAGGGTAACATCTGCATGCGTATCGCAACGGGTCTGCGCAAGGCAAGCCAGTTCACTGGTGCGCTGAGCTACCTCGACAAGGCCATCGCTTTCAATGCTGACCTCACTGGTAAGGCCAACCTCCAGAAGGCTACCGTCTACACTCAGCTCGGTCAGTACAACGATGCTATCAGCTGGGCCAAGAAGGCAAGTGCTGCCGACATCACTCAGCAGGGTACTGCAGACCGTCTTGTAGCATCTATCCAGAAGGCACAGGCCAACCAGGCTGCCAATGCCAAGGCTAAGGCTGCTTACGATGCTTATATGGCTAAGAAGAAGGCTGAGGAGGACTTCTGGGCAGGAAAGTAATCAGCTACCCTACTCCACATAAAAAGAATCCCGAAGTGCTTGCACCTCGGGATTTTTTATGTCATTATAATTTAAGTTGTAATGAATACGCTGTGTATGGCGGGTCAGTGGAGAATACCTTATTACTTGTTTTCGCGTGTTCTCGCGGTTTGCTTCTTCTTCTCGTATGTCTCTCGTTTTACTTCTTCTTGTCCGTGTGCTTAGCGTTACTTTTTCTTATCGTGTGCTGAGCGTACGCGAGAGAGTGTCTCGGGAGTCATCTGCAGGAAGGATGCGATGTGGAGCATTGGGGCTCGTAGGATGATTTCGGGTTTGTTGGTGAGTAGCCGTTCGTAGCGCTCCGATGCATTCTCAAATCGCTGACTGTCGGCATGCTCCTGACTACTGATGAGTGCGTGCTCAAGGACTTTCTGATAGAACTTCTGTATCTCGGCGTTCTGCGTCATCAGCACGTGTAGGTCTTCGTAGGGAATGGCGTAGAGCATACTGTTCTCAAGCGTCTCTACAAACAGGCGCGAGGGCTCTTGCTTCAAGAAGCTCTCTATGCAGAATACGATGCGTCCTTCGTATGAGAAGTGCTCGGTGACGTCCTTTCCGTTCTTGTAGTAGAACTGACGTACCATGCCTCGGTCTACATAATACATAGCATTGCACACCTGACCTTCTGGGAAGATGAGTTCTCCTTTAGCAACCTTTATCGGGACAAGGATGCTTGCAAGAGCCTGTATGCCTACAGGGCTCAGCGTGCAGTAGATGCGCGCTATGTCTCTTGCTACGTCTCTTCTACGGTCCATGTGTTTGATTCTCCTTGGTTAGATTTAAGGTATTATTATATTTATAAGGTATAGGGCCTTTTTGATGTTAGTCGAGCTTCAGTACGGCAAGGAAAGCCTTCTGGGGCACCTGTACGTTGCCGATCTGCTTCATACGCTTCTTACCCTTCTTCTGCTTCTCCAGCAACTTACGCTTACGGCTCACGTCGCCTCCATAGCACTTGGCCAACACGTCCTTTCTCACCTGCTTCACGGTCTCACGGGCAATGATCTTGGCACCGATGGCGGCCTGAATGGCGATGTCGAACTGCTGACGTGGGAGCAACTCCTTCAGCTTTTCACACATTCTTCGTCCGAAGTCAACGGCATTGTCCACATGGGTCAGGGTGCTGAGGGCATCCACGGGTTCACCATTGAGCAAGATGTCGAGCTTGACGAGCTTGGAGGGACGGAATCCGGCGGGATGATAGTCGAATGAGGCATATCCCTTGGAGATGCTCTTGAGTTTGTCGTAGAAGTCGATCACGATCTCACCCAGAGGCATGAGGTATTGCAGTTCCACACGATTGCCACTGATGTACTCCTGCTTGATGAGCTCGCCTCGCTTGCCCAGGCAGAGGGTCATGATGGGACCGATATAGGTACTGTTGGTGATGACACTGGCCTTGATGAATGGCTCCTCAATATGGTCGATGAGGGTCTGGTCGGGCATGCCGGCAGGATTGTGCACCTCCTTCACCTCACCTTGCTTGTCGTATACGAGATAGCTTACGTTGGGCACAGTGGTGATGACATCCATGTCGAACTCTCGGTCCAGACGCTCCTGGATGATCTCCATGTGCAGAAGTCCGAGGAATCCGCAGCGGAAACCGAAACCGAGGGCTACCGAACTCTCAGGCATGAAAGTCAGAGAGGCATCGTTGAGCTGCAGTTTTTCCAGTGAGGCACGAAGGTTCTCAAAATCCTCCGTCTCTATGGGGTATACACCGGCAAACACCATGGGTTTTACCTCCTCAAATCCGGAAATGGCTTCCTTGCAGGGACGTTCCAGGGATGTGATGGTATCGCCCACCTTTACTTCGGTGGCAGTCTTGATGCCGCTCACGATGTAGCCTACGTCGCCACAATGCAGTTCCTTGCGTGGGGAAAGGTCCATCTTCAGTACACCCACCTCATCGGCTTTGTACTCCTTGCCTGTGTTGATGAATCGTACAGTCTCTCCACTCTTGATGCTTCCGTTGACAATCTTGAAATAAGCGATGATACCGCGGAAACTGTTGAATACGGAGTCGAAGATAAGGGCCTGCAGAGGAGCGTTCTCTTCTCCCTTGGGAGCAGGAATGCGGTCTACTACGGCATTGAGGATGTCCTCCACGCCTTGGCCTGTCTTACCACTGGCCAGGATGATGTCCTCCTGGTCACATCCTATGAGGTCGATGATCTCATCGGCTACCTCCTCTGGCATAGCATTGGGCATGTCGCACTTGTTGATGACAGGGATGATCTCCAAGTCGTGGTCGATGGCCATATAGAGGTTGGAGATGGTCTGAGCCTGTACACCTTGAGTGGCATCCACCACCAGCAATGCACCTTCACATGCAGCAATGCTTCGGCTCACCTCGTAACTGAAGTCGACGTGTCCCGGAGTGTCGATGAGATTGAGGATGTAGGTCTCCCCGTCTCTCTGATATTGCATCTGGATGGCATGACTCTTGATAGTGATTCCACGCTCTTTCTCAAGATCCATGTCGTCAAGCATCTGTCCTTCAGTGACCTTGATGGTGTTGGTATATTCCAGCAAGCGGTCGGCCAAGGTCGACTTTCCGTGGTCAATGTGGGCAATGATGCAAAAATTTCGTATATGTTGCTGCATAGTTTGCTAATTTGGTACAAAAGTACGGAAAATATTCCATTGTTGCAAGTGAATTTTATTATTTTATATGGTATTGCAACGTCGTTTTCTCAATATGAACATCGATTTGCGCTTGGATAGTAATGGTTTTCTCTTTTTGCAAACCTCAGTTTCTGCAAGTTACGACTTTGCTTTCATTCTTTCATTCAGGCTGCTTATGATACTGTCTTTCTTTATCCCCGTTATTGGCTTGCCAAGTTATTTATGTTGAATTATTTGTTTATCCCTCGATAATGTTGTATCTTTGTGGCAGTAAACTAAAAATAGAAAGAGAGACCATGAAATCAGACATCGAAATTGCAAGAGAAGCTCCCCTACTTCCCATTGCAGAGGTGGCAAGTAAGGTCGGCATCAAGGAGGACGATCTTTGCCCTTATGGCCGCTATATTGCAAAAGTTCCTGAAACATTGATCGACGACGAGAAGATCAAGCAGCATAAGCTCATTCTCGTCACAGCCATCACTCCCACTAAGGCCGGTATCGGTAAGACCACGGTAAGCGTAGGCCTTACCCTCGGTATGAATCGTATCGGAAAGAAGGCTGTCGTAGCACTTCGCGAACCCTCGCTTGGTCCTTGCTTCGGTATGAAGGGAGGCGCAGCAGGTGGTGGTTATGCCCAGGTGCTTCCCATGGATAAGATCAACCTTCACTTCACGGGTGACTTCCATGCCATCACCTCCGCACACAACATGATAGCCGCCCTTCTCGACAACTATATCTATCAGCACAAGGACGAAGGTTTCGCCATGAAGGAAGTGCTCTGGAAGCGTGTGCTTGACGTCAATGATCGCAATCTCCGCTACATAGTCACCGGCCTTGGAGCCAAAACAAACGGTGTGACGATGGAGAGTGGTTTTGACATCACTCCTGCCAGTGAGATCATGGCCATCCTCTGCCTCTCGAAGGACAAGGAAGACCTTCGTCGCCGCATAGAGAACATCCTCTTGGGTACGACCATAGAGGGTAAGCCATTCACTGTGAAGGACATGGGTGTGGCGGGAAGTATCTGCGTGCTTCTGCAAGATGCCATTCAGCCCAATCTTGTTCAGACCACGGAGAACACCCCCGCCTTCGTACATGGCGGTCCCTTTGCCAATATTGCACATGGTTGCAACTCCATTTTGGCTACCCGTCTGGCTTTGACCTATGGCGACTATGTCATCACAGAAGCCGGATTTGGTGCTGACTTGGGTGCTGAGAAGTTCTATGACATCAAGTGCCGTAAGAGTGGCCTCCAACCTTCATTGACAGTCCTCGTGGCTACCACCCAGGGACTTAAGATGCATGGCGGTGTGCCTGTAGAAGCCATAAAAGAGCCCAATGTCGAGGGACTTCGTGATGGCCTGAAAAATCTTGATAAGCATATCCAGAATATACAAGGCTACGGCCAGACGGTGGTGGTTTGTTTCAACCGTTTTGCCACTGATACGGATGAGGAGATTGACCTTTGCCGTCAGCATTGTGCCGAACTGGGTGTGGGCTTCGCTGTCAACAATGCCTTCAATGAAGGTGGTAAAGGTGCTGAGGAACTTGCTCATCTCGTGGTAAATACTATCGAAGAGCAGCCCAGTAAACCTCTCATGCTGGCATATCCCGATGAGGCTACCATTGAAGAGAAGGCTCTTGCTGTGGCTCAGAAGGTCTATGGTGCGAATAGTGTCACCTTCAGTCCTGCTGCTAAGAAGATGATACAGCGCATCAATGAGTTGGGCGTTAGTCATTTCCCCATCTGCATAGCCAAGACCCAGTATTCTTTCAGTGCCGACCAGAAGGCTTATGGTGTGCCTACGGGCTTCAACATCGCTGTACGCGACATCGTGATCAATACTGGTGCTGAGATGATCGTACTTATCGCGGGTGACATCATGCGTATGCCTGGTCTGCCCAAGAGCCCTCAGGCAGAGCGTATCGATATAGTAAACGGAGAGATAGAAGGTTTGTCATGAAAATAGTGATTCTCGATGGCTATGCGCTCAATCCCGGTGACCTCTCATGGAAAGGCATCGAATTACTGGGAGAGATGACGTACTATGACCGTACGGCCTTAGTGGATATTGTAGATCGATGTGCAGATGCTGACATTGTTCTGACCAACAAGGTACCATTTTCTGCGGATACCCTGCGTGCTTTGCCCAAGCTCAAGATGATAGGCGTCATGGCCACGGGCTACAACATCATCGATTGCGAAGCGGCTCGCTTGCAAGGTGTGCTGGTATGCAATATACCTGCCTACAGTACGGCTTCCGTGGCTCAGACTGTTTTCGCTTTGCTCCTTGCCGCAACCAATGACGTAGAGCACTATACCCATCAGATCACGAAAGAGGCTCGATGGACTTGCAATCCCGACTTCTGCTATTGGGACACTCCCCTATCTGAGCTTGCAGGTCTCACTTTCGGTATCTACGGTCTTGGCCGTATTGGACAGTCTGTAGCTGCCATTGCCAATGCTTTTGGCATGAAAGTGGTAGCCCTTACGAGCAAACATCAGGAGGAACTGCCTCCCTATGTGCTTAAGGTCAGCCGGGCCGAATTGCTGGCCATGAGCGATGTGCTCTCCCTCCATTGTCCGCTGACTCCTGAGACGGAGCGCTTTGTCAATGCTGACAATCTCTCTCACATGAAGCCATCTGCCATCCTCATCAATACGAGTCGAGGTCCGGTGGTCGATGAGCAGGCAGTAGCCGATGCACTTTCAGAAGGTCGTCTGCGTGCCTTCTGTGCCGATGTGCTCTGCCGTGAACCGGCCTCTGCCGACAATCCTTTGCTCTCGGCTCCTAATGTCTATATCACACCCCATATCGCTTGGGCCACCATTGAAGCTCGCAAGCGTCTGATGGATATACTTACCGACAATGTGAGATGCTTCATCGATGGCAACCCTCAAAACGTAGTGAATTCATAATACTTCAATATTAACCGCTGGACTCATTGACGAGTCATTTGCAAAAGAAGCAGAATCTTCAACCACATGGCAACAGTAGACGACAAGAAAATCATTTTCTCGATGGTCGGTGTAAGCAAGACCATCCAACAAAATCAGAAGCAAATCCTCAAGAACATCTATCTCAGTTTCTTCTATGGAGCAAAGATAGGTATCATAGGTCTCAATGGTGCAGGTAAGTCCACCTTGCTCAAGATCATCGCCGGTCTCGACCAGCAGTATCAGGGCAACGTGGTGTTCTCTCCCGGTTATAGTGTAGGCTATCTGCCTCAGGAACCCCATCTCGATGACAACAAGACCGTACTCGAGAGTGTGAAGGAGGGCGTGCAGGAAGTTGTCGATGCGCTCAACGAATATGAGGAGATCAACCAGAAGTTCGGCCTTCCTGAGTACTATGAGGACGAAGACAAGATGAATGAACTTTTCACTCGTCAGGGCGAATTGCAAGACATTATCGATGCTACCGATGCATGGAATCTCGATAGTCGTCTGGAGCGTGCTATGGCTGCTCTCCGCTGTCCACCTGCCGATCAGCTTTGCGGTGTGCTCTCCGGTGGTGAGCGTCGCCGTGTGGCTCTCTGTCGCCTTTTGTTGCAGAAGCCCGATGTGCTCTTGCTCGACGAGCCTACCAACCACCTCGATGCTGAGAGTATCGACTGGCTGGAGCAGCATCTCAATCAGTATGAGGGTACCGTCATTGCCGTTACCCACGACCGTTACTTCTTGGATGATGTGGCTGGTTGGATCCTGGAACTTGACCGTGGTGAAGGTATACCCTGGGAAGGTAACTATTCTTCCTGGCTCGATCAGAAGACCAAGCGTATGGCACAGGAGGAGAAAACAGCCAGCAAGCGCCGCAAGACCTTACAGCGTGAGCTCGAGTGGGTACGTATGGCTCCAAAGGCTCGTCAGGCCAAGGGTAAGGCTCGTCTCAACAACTATGAGCGTATGCTCAATGAAGACCAGAAGGAGCGTGAAGAAAAACTCGAGCTCTTCATACCCAATGGTCCACGTCTGGGCCAGAAGGTCATCGAGGCTCACGATGTGAAGAAGGCTTATGGTGACAAGTTGTTGTTTGAAAATCTCAACTTCATGTTGCCTCAGGGTGGCATTGTGGGCGTCATTGGTCCCAATGGTGCCGGCAAGACCACACTTTTCCGTCTTATCATGGGCTTGGAGCAGGCCGATGCTGGTACCTTTGAGGTGGGTGAGACTGTCAAACTTTCCTACGTAGACCAGCAGCACAAGGACATCGTAGCCGACCAGAGTGTCTATCAGGTGGTGAGTCAGGGCAATGAACTCATCCGCATGGGTGGTCGTGATATCAACGTGCGAGCCTATCTCTCGCGATTCAACTTCAATGGTGCTGATCAGGAGAAGAAGTGTGGCGTGCTCTCCGGTGGTGAGCGCAACCGTCTACATCTGGCTATGGCTTTGAAGCAGGAGGGCAATGTGCTCTTGCTCGATGAGCCCACCAATGATATCGATGTCAATACACTTCGTGCCTTGGAGGAAGGTCTGGAGGCCTATGCAGGTTGCGCTGTGGTCATCAGTCACGACCGATGGTTCCTCGACCGTATCTGTACCCACATCCTCGCTTATGAAGGTGATGGCAAGGTGTTCTTCTTCGAGGGAAGCTATTCTGACTACGAGGTCAACAAGTGTAAGCGTCTGGGTATCGAAGAGCCCAAGCGAGTACGCTATCGTAAGTTGGAAGACTGATCCTCGCGATGTAGCTCTTATAAACATCCTATAATCTGTTCACAAACAATGTAATGGATAGAAGCGAATTAAAGTCTGCCTTACAAAATAAGATAGACAACCTCAACAAACCTAAAGGCTCTCTGGGAACCCTGGAGAGCCTTGCCCTTCAGATAGGTCTCTTGCAGGAGACACTTTCCCCTACTCTCTCTCACCCTTGCCATCTGCTCTTCGGTGCTGACCATGGCATAGAGCGTGAAGGCGTGAGTGTATCGCCTCGCGAGATCACTTGGCAGCAGATGATCAACTTCACCCGTGGTGGTGGCGGTGTCAACATGTTCTGCCGTCAGCATGGCTTCGACTTGCACATCGTTGATGTGGGTGTGGACTATGACCTTACGCCATATCCGGAGATCATCAACCGTAAGATAGCCGATGGAACGGGCAATTTTCTCTACGAACCTGCCATGACTTATGAGCAGATGAATGAGGCCATACAGGTGGGTTCGGACATGGTGGATCATTGTTTGGCCAAAGGCTGCAACGTGCTCTCCATTGGTGAGATGGGCATAGCCAACACTTCGCCCAGTAGCATCTGGATGCATCTTTTCCTTGGTATACCTCTGGATCAATGTGTGGGGGCTGGTGCAGGACTCAATTCGGCTGGCATTCAGCATAAGCTCGATGTGTTGCAAAGATCCGTATTCCGCTTTGTCAATGAAGTAGAACCCGAAGAACGCGACAATCCCATTGAGATCATACGACAGTTCGGCGGTTTTGAGATGGTGGCTGCTAT
This sequence comes from Bacteroidaceae bacterium, assembly GCA_045617275.1. Classification (GTDB taxonomy): domain Bacteria; phylum Bacteroidota; class Bacteroidia; order Bacteroidales; family Bacteroidaceae; genus Physcousia. The sequence continues at coordinate 13,205 of JAZLII010000248.1, read as the reverse complement.
TGGGGCCATGATCAGTGCTGCCGAGCATAAGATGATCGTGCTTGTGGATGGTTTCATCATGACGGCCTGTATGCTGGCTGCTTCACAGCTCTATCCTGAGGTGCTTCGTGCAGCCGTCTTCTGCCATCAGGGTGATGAGTCGGGTCACAAGTTGATGCTGCAGGGTATGGGTGTAAAGGGACTGCTCAATCTCGGTCTTCGTCTGGGTGAAGGCACCGGAGCACTCTGTGCTTATCCCATCGTGGAGAGTGCAGTGCGCATGATCAATGAAATGAACAATTTTGAAAATGCTAAGATCACAAAGTACTTCTGATGCGATCAAGTCCGTAATTCAATTGTTCGATTTCTGATAAGTAAGTCACTCTAATGCAGTGATATAGTTACATCTTTCTATGGTAATACTTTAATTGTATACATGAAACTCTTGGACCGACTTTTTGCCTCTCTCATGTTCTTCACACGTTTGCCTTGGTGGCGCTTGCGTGAAGTTCCTTCTGAGGCTTTCAAGCATACAGTAGACTTCTGGCCACAAGTGGGATGGCTTACAGGAGGAACGATGTCCTTGACATTCCTTCTCTTTGCTCATGTTCTCTCTTTCTCTGTTGCCTTACTTTTATCCATAGCTTCTCGCCTACTCCTGACTGGTGCTTTGCATGAGGATGGATTGGCTGATTTCTGCGATGGAATGGGCGGTGGTAGCACTCGGGAGCGAACACTTGCCATCATGAAAGATTCACATATCGGTACGTACGGAGTCATTGGATTGATCTTTTATTTTGCCCTGTATTTCGTCTCTTTATTGGAAGTTCCAACGCCCATCATGATGACTGCCGCCACTATGCTTTTTGCCGATGTATATGCCAAAAGCATAGCATCCTTCATCATCTTATTGCCCTATGCTCGAGATGAAGAAGGAGCGAAGGCACATGTGGTTTATCATTCTCGCTCCCAGGAAGATACCCAGAAGCACATCTTCCGTATCATCATAGCGCTTTCGTTACCAGTAGTCTTGATGATCTTGTCTGAGGCGCCATTGCGTATCGCAGCTCTCTTGGCCCCTATCATTGTGTTCTTCTTGCTCATGATATGGATGAAGCGAAAAATTGGCGGATACACCGGTGATTGTTGTGGTGCATGTTTCCTCATTTGCGAACTGACTTTCTGGCTCTTTCATCTGATGCATTTCCAAGCTTGATATTGTAGGGTCTTCCATCGAAAATCCTTCTTGTAATGGCGCCAAATGTTAAAAATATACATTTGACGCTTCTTTTTTTTGCGCAGGTGTGTGTGCGTACGATATTATTTCTTATATTTGCATATGGAATGGAATTGTTCCATCTATCAAGATACTTATAACCACTAAAATACAAATCGTATGAAAAAGTTCTACGCTATTGCTTTTGCCATGTTGTTTGGCGCAAGTCTTTCTGCATCAGCTCAGAAAAGTGTTTATTTCAGCACTTCTGCCGACTTGGATTTCTCCAAGGTAAAGGAGACCACTACTACCATCTCTATGAGTCGTGTACTCTATGCCGGCTACAACACGATTTGCCTTCCCTTCAGTGTAAGCTGCGATGAGCTCCAGCAGCTCGTTGGTGAAGAGGTGATGCTTGAGAAGCTGGCTGCAGTCAATGGCTATAATCTTTCATTTATCGATGTTACCAAGGATGGTATTGAGGCTGGTATGCCCTATCTCATCTACTCTCCCAAGACCAAGAGCGTTAGCTTCAAGACTCAGGACATGGCTCTCCTTACCCAGCCTAAGGCTTTGACCGTAGGGGGTGTCACCATGCAGGGCTTGTTCAATACTAAGCAGGAGGTTGGCCTTTATGGTATTCCCGCTAAGCAGGATGTAGAGATTTTGGAGTCTGTATTGGTTCGTACTGAGGGCGACAAGACCTTCCTCCCCACTCGTTGCGGTATCAGCTATCCCGCTTGCAGTGGTGTTCCCACCATCATGCACGTCACCAGCTTGGCCGACGTTACTCCCATCAGCAAGTTGATGGCCGACAATTCCAAGGTCACCATCTACAGCGTGGGTGGACAGCTTGTTCAGAAGAATGTTCGCATCAACGATGCTAAGAGTACTCTCACCCCTGGTGTATATGTAGTCAATGGTCAGAAGATGATTGTGAAGTGATAACTAAGTGACTTTCTACAGATCTACATTGATAGCTTATACTTAGATATGGATTTCGACAAACTTATAGCCCTGCGTCGCAGTATTCGTAAGTTCACGGAGGAGCAGCTCACGGAAGAGGAGTTGCACTTGTTGATGCGTGCCGCCCTTATGGCTCCAAGTAGCAAGGGTACGCACAGTTACGAGTTCTTTGTGGTGCAGGATGCCGAAAAGCTTCAGGCGCTTAGCAAGACCAAGCATCTCGGTGCAGAGCTCATCGCCGGTGCTCCTACTGCCATCGTGGTAGGTGCCCGTCCTGAGGTGAGCGATGTATGGATAGAAGACGCCAGTGTGGCCAGTACGATGCTTCTGCTTCAGGCAGAGGATATGGGACTGGGAGCTTGCTGGGTCCAGATCCGTGAGCGTCAGGATCCCGAAGGTGGTGATGCGGAACACAATGTACGCACCTTGCTCTCTCTCACCGATGATGTACGTATCGTGAGTATCATCGCGGTAGGCCATAAGGCCATGGAGCGCAAACCGCAAAACGAAGAAAAGCTATTGTGGGACAAGGTACAGAGATTCTGAATATTACACTCATAGGAGCCGGAAATCTGGCTACCAATTTGGGGCTCGCTCTTAAGGGGGCGGGCCACAATATTGTTTGTGTGTATAGTCGTACGGAACAGTCGGCCAGCATCCTGGCTCAGCGTCTGGGTTGTCCTTGGACCAATCAGGTGGACGAAGCTGGCAGATATGCCTTCTTGTCGGATGTGGCCATTCTTTCCGTCAAGGACTCTGCCCTCTCCCTTTTGGCCCAGCAGATGCCTCATGAGAGCAATACGCTTTTTCTTCACACTGCTGGCTCGATGCCACTTTCTACCCTGCCCATGATTCATTCGGGTGTGTTCTACCCCATGCAAACCTTCTCTCGAGAAAGAGTAGCCGACTTCTCCGTTGTGCCTACCTTCCTGGAGGTATCCGATGAGGCTGACCACATGCGATTGGAGAATCTGGCTCGCAGTGTCACCCGTGAGGTACATTGGTTGTCCAGTGAGCAGCGCAAGTCGCTTCATCTGGCTGCCGTCTTCACTTGCAATTTCAGTAACTATTGCTACGATGTAGCGAGTCAGTTGTTGGAGCAAGAAGGCCTTCCTTTCAGAGTCATGCTGCCTCTCATAAGTGAGACCACAGCCAAGCTCCAGCAGTTCACTCCCTTTGAGGCCCAGACGGGTCCTGCTGTACGCTATGATACCAATGTCATCCAGCGCCATCTCGACATGCTGGCTTCTCAGCCTGAGCATCAGCATCTTTATGCCGAGATGAGCCAACTTATTCATACCCGACATGAACTACGATCTGAATAAAATCCGTGCCATCATCTTCGACATCGATGGAGTACTGAGCACTTCCACCATCTCTATGGATGCAGATGGACAACCGGTTCGTTCACTCAACATCAAGGACGGCTATGCCATCCAGTTGGCTGTGAAGCGAGGACTCTTGCTGGCCATCATCACTGGTGGAAAGACAGAGAATGTACGTTTGCGCTACGAAGGCTTGGGTGTTCAGGAGGTCTATATCGGAGTTAGCATGAAACTTGAAGTCTATGAGCGACTGAAGCAGAAATATGGCCTCTCTGACGAAGAGGTGATCTATGTGGGTGATGATATCCCCGACTATGAGATCATGAAGCAATGTGGCCTCCCCTGTTGTCCCGCCGATGCAGCACAGGAAATCAGGGGTATAAGTCGTTATGTCAGCCCTTACCTTGGAGGTCAAGGATGTGGTCGTGACATCATAGAGCAGGTATTGCGAGTCCAGTGCAAATGGATCATGGATAAGACGGCCTTTGGTTGGTAACAATGTATCATTGAGGCTTTGCTCCTAATGCATTTTGCACCTCTTCAAAAACGTACTCGCTCTTCATAGCCTATAATTCTTAATTTTTCTCTCTTAATTCTTCATTCACCTTATGAATTACAAAATTATCTTGGCATCAGGCAGTCCGCGCCGTAAGGAACTCTTGGCAGGTCTCGGCTATGAGTTTGAGGTACGTCTCATGCCAGGTATCGATGAGAGTTATCCCGAAGGTCTCTCTGGCGAGGAGATAGCCATGCACATCTCTCGTTGTAAGGCTGCTCCCTATAAGGCTTCGATGTCATCCTCCGAACTCATCATCACGGCCGACACCATCGTCTATCTTGACGGTCAGGTGCTGGGTAAACCCAAGGATGAGGCTCATGCTTGCAGTATGCTACGCCAACTCTCGGGCAAGACCCATCAGGTCATTACGGGTGTCACCATCCTCACGACAGAGCGTGAGCATACGTTTGCTTCGGTGAGTGAGGTCACTTTTGCCCAGCTTACCGAGGAGGAGATACGTCACTATGTGGAGCACTACCGACCTCTTGACAAGGCCGGAGCATATGGCATCCAAGAGTGGATAGGCTATATAGGAGTCACTCGCATTGAAGGCAGTTACTTCAACGTGATGGGCCTTCCCGTGCAGCGTCTATACACCGAGCTACAGTCCTTCCTCTCATAGTTTTCCATTCAAAAGATACTTTTGGAAATTGGGTCAAGACGAGATCCCATCACGGTAATATCTGATAATACAATATCCATAAACTGAAATATCCGAAAAAAATACATTTCAATATATGAAAAAGACACTTCTTTTGGGCATTCTTGCCCTTGCTTCAGCTTTCGTCTTCACGGCTTGTGAGGACGACGATGCCACCATGCACTTTCCCACATGGAAGGGTTTCAAGATCGACAGTACCACTCTCGTAGCAGGCAAAGACACGCTCAAGATACATGCCGACCTCCACAAGCCTGGCAAGTATCTCTACCGTGTTAGTTACAAGTGGACCATGGTCATCGACACCATCAGCGACGATGGTAAGCAGGCTTTTGATACGTTGGTCTATACGATTCAGAGCAGCGCTTCTCATCCCATCCACATGAACGATGAGCCCAGTGCCCGATTCATCATCCCTGCCAATGCTGTCAAGGGTACAGCGGTTCGCCCCTTCACCTTCACTTGCGACTATGAGCATGCCGCAGCAGGTGTACCTGTGGCTCAGGATATGACACAGCCTTTCGAGGGTTATCTCGGTGGCTATTTCAAGTATCAGATACTCAGCCCTCTCTATAGCCGTACGAGCAATTCCTTCTCTACCCCCATCACCATCGAGTGATACACCGTGGCTCAGGATCTTTCATACTTGCATGTACCTGTGCATGGGCTGTTGTTTTTATTAAACGTCCCTCTTCTGGGCAATAAAATGGACTAAAACGGGTTATAATAATGGTGAAATGCAAAGCTGACAGCAAGTTGAGAACTTGAAAAAGTTTCTTTTACCATTATATAATTCCGTAATTGCATAAGTATTCTCATCTCGTAAGTATCGTGAAACAGTTGTTTGCTTTTCTTCCCCTTCTTCTTCTGCTGTCTTTCAGCAGCACAAGGCTTTGCGCGCAGGAGCAGGAAGGCCAGCCCGCTGTTTCTCCCTCTGATACCGTTTCTTCCCTTGTTCATCTCAAGGGCAAGGTGGTCGACGATGAGCAGGACGTTCTGCCCTTTGTCATTGTCACCGCAGAGGGACGAACCGTCACCACTACGGCTCTCGATGGTACGTACAAACTTGACTTTGCAGGTGGCGACAGTGTCGTCATCACCTATTCGCTCATGGGCTATGAGAAACGTCGTCGCGTGCTGAAAAATCCCAAGGGCAACCTCACGCTCAACATCGTCATGCACGAAGACGGCCGTCTTATGCAGCAGGTAGAGGTCAAGGAGGTACGCCGTCAGTTGGGACAGACCACCGAGATCAACACGGAGGAGATGAAACGACTGCCTTCCACTACGGGCAATGCCGTGGAGGAACTCGTTGCGACTCAGGCCGGTGTGAGCACACACAATGAGATGTCGAGTCAGTACAATGTACGTGGTGGGTCGTTTGATGAGAATTGTGTCTACATCAATGGTGTGGAGGTTTATCGTCCCATGCTTATCAGCAGCGGTCAGCAGGAGGGACTCTCGGTCATCAACTCCGATATGGTGGACCGTGTGGCATTTTCTGCCGGAGGTTTTGAGGCTAAGTATGGCGACAAGATGTCTTCGGTCCTCGACATTACCTACCGTCGTCCTACTCGTTGGGAAGGTAGCGTGCAGGCCTCTCTACTGGGAGCCAACGTGTATGCAGGATATGGCAATAAGAAGTTCACCTTCAGCAATGGTCTTCGCTATAAGACCACTGCCTACATGCTCGGCTCGCTGGAGACCACCGGTGAGTACCGTCCCAACTTCCTCGACTATCAGGCCTATCTATCCTGGACGCCTTTCCGTCACTGGACCTTCGATGCCATAGGCTATATCAGTCGCAATGACTACAACTTCGTGCCTCATGATCGCAATACCAACTTTGGTACCCTGGAGGATGTAAAGACGCTCTATGTGGACTTCGACGGTCAGGAGCAGGATCTTTTCAATACGCTCTTTGGTACCCTGAAGCTCTCTCGTCAGCTGGGGGGCTATGCCAAGATGAGTCTGGCCTACTCCACTTTTTCTACCCGTGAGCGTGTCACCTACGACATACAGGGACAGTATTGGCTCAATGAGACCAACACGCAGTCCCAACTCGGTGTGGGCACCTACATGGAGCATGCACGCAACACGCTGCACTCTCGCACCAATACCCTCAAGCTTGCCTACGACTACAAGCATGGTGCGCACAATGTGCAGTCTGGTTTGAGTTGGCGCAAGGAGGTCATTCAGGAAAACACGCGCGAATGGGAGTATCGTGACTCCAGTGGTTATAGCATCCCTCACACGGGGCAGGACCTTCGCGTGATCTACAATCTCAAGAGTGTACAGGACATCCAGTCCAGCCATCTCGAACTCTTTGCACAAGACACCTGGTATCATGAGTCACGCCAGGGTACGCTCAATCTCAATTATGGAGTTCGTCTAAGTCACTGGAATTGGAATGGTGAGTGGCTCTTTTCTCCACGTGTCTCCTTAGGCTACGTACCGGCTGGCAACGATCGTCTCACTCTCCGTCTGGCCACTGGTCTCTACTATCAGCGCCCCTTCTATAAGGAGTTGCGCGACACCACCATGCTTCAGGGTGGCAACACCGTGGTCCTTCTCAACAAGGACATCAAGTCGCAACGCAGTTTCCAGTTGGTACTGGCTGGCGAGTATAAATTCCGAGTGGCCGACCGTCCTTTCAAGTTCACAGCCGAGGCCTACTACAAGGCACAGTCCAACATCAATCCTTACAACATCGATGGTGTCAAGATCGTGTATTATGGTGAAAACATTGCCTCGGGCTATGTCTTAGGTGCAGACTTTAAGGTTTATGGCGAATTTGTGCCAGGCACTGACTCGTGGATATCGTTTGGATTGATGAAGGCACGCATGAATCTTCATGGCAAGACCATAGCACAGCCCACCGATCAGCGCTACAATCTCAGTCTCTTCTTCAGTGACTACTTCCCCGGCACTACACGATGGAAGATGAACCTTAAGGCTTCCTTTGCTGATGGTCTCCCCTTTGGTCCTCCCCACTCTGGTATAGAAAACAAGGCTTTCCGTGCTCCAGCTTATAAGCGTGTCGATCTGGGTATGAACTACAGGCTACTTGACAATGAGGACCGCCACCTTCGTCGTTGGAACGGTGTGCGCAACATCTGGCTGGGACTCGATTGCTTCAATGTCTTTGACTTTGCCAACGTGAGTGGCTACTACTGGGTCACCGATGTTACCAACCATCAGTATGCTGTGCCCAACTATCTCACGGGTCGTCAGCTCAATGGTCGCATCCTCATCGAGTTCTGATGTTTTTCTTTCATTAATCTCATCGAGTGACTTCGATGATGGTCTTCATTCCCTTGATCTTCTGCCCTCTCACTCTCAGCGTCAGTTCGCGCACACGAGAGCGTACCACTGATACATAGGCACAGTGGTCTCTCACCTCTATACGTCCCACTTCATCGCGTTCCAGACCGCCGGTCTTCATCATAAATCCTGCTATGTCGCCACGCGAGAGTTTGTCCTTCTTGCCTCGTCCTATGTAGAGACTTTCCCACTTGGGTTGACATTCTGCCAGGGTGTGTTGTTTCTGCTTGCTGGGTTCGTAAGTGGGAAGGTCCTGTGCAACAAATTCTGGCAGATACTCCTCCGGACCGAGCAGGATGAAGGCTTTGCCTTGTGCATCCCAGCGTGCTGTACGGCCATTGCGGTGCACATAGGCCTGTTCGTCGAGAGGAAGATGGTATTGTATCACGTTGTCTATCTCGGGTATGTCTAGTCCTCGGCTGGCCAGGTCGGTGCAAACCATGATATTGCAGGCTCCGGAGGTGAAGCGGAAGAGGGCCCGCTCACGGTTGGGCTGGTCCATGCCTCCATGGAAGGCAGATACGGCAAATCCTTGTTGGGTGAGGTACTTCGCTGTGCGGTCCACACTCTCTCGGAACCCTACGAAGATGACGGAACTTTCCTGTCCCAGACTCATGAGTAGCGAAGCGAGGCACTCGAGTTTGTCTTTTACCTTGGAGCGTACCACGTGTACCTCTATGCGTTCGGGTATCTGCTCCTCTTCCTCTATGAAGTTGAGCTTGTGTGCATCGAGTGCAGGACCCATGAAAAGGGGTATTTGCGGACACTCCGTGGCAGAGAGCAGGAAGCGGCTCTTCACTTGTTTCAGGTGGTCCATCACGGCAGACATCTCGTCTTGGAAGCCCAGTTCGAGTGACTTGTCAAACTCGTCGATGACGAGTCGTGTGATATGTGAGGGATCGATATTCTCTTTCTGAAGATGGTCGAGCACACGTCCCGGTGTGCCTATGATGATGTGTGGCAATACACCTTTCATGGTGCGATGCTCATCCATGGCAGGTCGGCCTCCATAGACTGCCAGTCCTCGTACGCCCGAGCGCATATCTCGCAGTACGGCTGCTGTCTGCATGGCAAGTTCGCGTGAGGGTACGAGCACCATTGCCTGTACCTCCTGAAGCGAGGTGTCGATAGCCTGAACCACGGGTATGAGATAGGCCAGAGTCTTGCCACTACCCGTAGGGCTGAGCAGGATCACGTTGTCGTGACGGCGACATGCTTCGTGCATCTCTTGCTGCATGCCGTTGAGCGCCTCTATGTTGAGGTGTGATAATATTTCGTATGTATTCATAACCCTATTCATAACCCTAAAACCTCATAACTTTACAACCTCACAACCTCACATCCTCTCCCCCACCTTATGCCATGAGGAAGTAGACGGCAAGTCCGAGTGCCCATCCTATGAGCACCTTGCCGGTGATGTGCTTTACGTACCACCACATGTCCATGTCCTCACTGCGCATAAGGGCATAGCCGGCCGTGTTGCCGATGGGGAGCAGTAGACCGCCCACGATGCCGCAGTAGATGATGAGATGCCAGTAGGCTCCATTCTGTGCAAAGAGTGAAGAGTGGGCATCGCTGACTGCTTCAGCCGGGATGATGTCGTAGACGTTGATACCTGTAAGCACGAGGGCTACGTTGTCCATCAAGGCACTCAGGAAGCCCATGATGACACTGAAGATGTAGATGTTGGGCACGAGGTTTTCAGCCCAGTCGTGCAGGCCTTGCATGGCACCGCACTCTATGAGTACGCTCACAGCCAGACACATGCCCACGAGGAACATGATGACTTGCAGGGTCTCGTAGAGCAGACGGTGGTCGCTGCCTCGTACGATGGAGGGTTGCTCGGTGCGTATACGCTTGCGATTGAAGATCTCATTGAGCACCCATAGGAAGCACAGCACGCAGAGGGCTCCGAGGAAGGGGGGGAGCAGCGTGATGCGATGGAAAGTGGGTACAAACCATAGTCCGCCCATTCCGATGACGAGCAGTACGATGCGCTGCCAGAGGGGCAGCACGTTGTCGTCACCACGGAAGATCACCGTGGGGCGCACGAGGTCTATGCTCTGAGGCAGACGGCGGGAGATGAGCCCTATGGGTACAAGCACGGCCACCAGCGTGGGCAAGACAAGCGAACCGCTGAAGTTGGCTGGTGTCACAGCGCCCTTGGCCCATACCATGAGGGAGGTGATGTCGCCTATCACGGTGAGACATCCGCCACCGTTGGCTGCGATGAGCACGGCTGCTCCTATCCAGAGTCGTTGCTTGTCATCGGCCACTACCTTCTTCAGGATGAGCAGCATGAGCATGGTGGTGGTGAGGTTGTCCAGATTGGCCGAAAGGAGGAAGGCTATGAGGCAGCTTATCCACAGCACTCGCTGACTGCTACGATGACGTATCCAGCCCTTGATGAAGTCAAAGCACTCATTGGAGCCCAGTACGTCGACGATGGCCATCGTGGCCAGCAGGTACATCACCAGCGAACAGATATACACACTGTGACGCATGAAGACGTTGTTGGCGATGAACTGATGTACGTGCTCCCAGTCGGCTTCTGCTCCTGCCAGATACTCCGTAAACTCTGCACCGTGGATGGTGGAGATGTACTCCGTGCCGGTACACATGAAGAGTATCCAGCCCACCACACCTGCAAACATGGCTGTAGCGGCCTTGTTGATGTTGTTGATATGCTCCGTGCTCACCAGTAAGTAGCAGAAAAGCATGAGGATACCGATAGCTATTGTCATCATAATGGCTCTGTTTGTCTAAGTTTGACACAAATTTACGTCTTTTTATCTCATTTAGCAAAAAATCATTGGTGATTTATAAGTTTTATCCTAACTTTGGCCTTAAATTTTAATATTGTACGCACGTAAGGGCGTGTTTTCATGACATAAATGATGAAAAAGATAGCATTGTTCCTCCTCTACCTTTGGGCTTGCCAAGTTTGGGCCCAGATGCCTAAGAAGCCCGATCTGGCATGGATCACTGTGGGCGACAGTCTGTATGTATTGCCTGTAGCCCAGACACAGACGGAGGTGAAACCGGGCTGGAAGATAGCCGATGTGGCAGAGACTAAGAGCAAGGTGGTGCGCTATGTGTGGGGGGCCACTTCCCGTCAGTTGGCCCCTTCTCAGCAGCCTCGCCTTGTACTCGATGTGCAGCGTGGTACACTCCATGATGTACTCATCGTCCGTCTGGATGCCAAGAAGAGCTATCGCAAGTTTCCCAAACCCGACATCTGTGACTGCCAGCCTCTCTACATCGATCTCACTTCCTGCAAGATAGAGCTCCTTCCCGATGAGCGCTATGCCGTGACTCCCTTGCGGCCTCTCAAGTCTGGGGAGTACATCGTGGTCAACACGGCTGAGGATACCTTGGGCGACCTCGGTGACCGAGAGGTGCGGGGATTTACGGTTGGCAAGTGAAGAGTAGAGTCGCATGGTGCCAACTTCCGCTCCTTCTTCTTCACCGATTGATTCCTTCTGCCACTAAAATCAGCAAATATTGTTATTTTTTCGCTCAGAAATTTGTCTATTTGAAAGAAAAGATGTTATTTTGCAGAAGATATGACACAGAAGCACTACACATATTGGCGTTGGCAGAGCTTGGGATTCAAAAAATCGTAAGTGAGATGGTCGCGCCCCTATGTAGAGAAACATAGCAATAGATTGAGAACCTTTCGTAGCTTACGAATGGTTCTTTTTTTGTATAATAATAAAATAAGGTAAAAATTAACATTGATAACGAACAGAATGAGAGCAGTATTAAATATGGAAATGTGAGGTGCCTCAAGCCTCATTCTTAATTCTTCTCTCTTCATTCTTAATTATTTAAATTCGCCATGACCTACAACGTAGATGAAAACGGATATTACGGACAGTTTGGAGGTGCATACATCCCCGAGATACTCTATCATACCGTGGAGAATCTCAAGAAGGAGTATCTCCCCATCATCACCAGCCAGGAGTTTCACGACGAGTACTATGCATTGCTCAAGGACTATGTGGGACGTCCTTCCCCACTCTACTATGCCAAGCGTATGAGTGAGAAGTACGGTTGTCAGCTCTACTTGAAGCGTGAGGACCTCAACCACACCGGTGCGCATAAGATCAACAATGCCTTGGGTCAGATCCTTCTGGCCAAGAAGATGGGCAAGAAGCGCATCATCGCAGAGACCGGTGCGGGTCAGCATGGTGTGGCTACAGCTACGGCTTGTGCCCTCATGGATATGCCTTGTACCGTCTATCAGGGTGCCCTCGACGTGAAGCGTCAGCATGTCAATGTGGAGCGTATGAAGATGCTGGGTGCCACCGTAGTGCCTGTGGAGAGTGGCAACAAGACTTTGAAGGATGCTACCAACGAGGCCATACGTGACTGGTGTTGCCATCCTGCCGACACGTTCTATATCATCGGCAGCACCGTCGGTCCTCACCCTTATCCTGACATGGTGGCTCGCTTGCAGAGTGTCATCTCAGAGGAGATCAAGTGGCAGCTGGAGGAGAAGGTTGGTCGCCCCTATCCCGACTACTTGATGGCTTGTGTGGGTGGTGGAAGCAATGCTGCTGGTACCATCTATCATTTCATAGATGATGAGCGCGTGAAGATCATCCTCGGTGAAGCTGGCGGACTGGGTGTCGATACGGACCAGACTGCGGCCAGCATGCAGGTGGGTACCATCGGTATCTTGCATGGTAGTCGCATCAAGCTTATGCAGACCGACGACGGACAGATCGTTGAGCCGTACTCCATCTCTGCCGGTCTCGACTATCCTGGTACGGGCCCCATCCATTGCAACCTCTACGAGACAGGTCGTGCACAGGTTCTTCCTGCCAACGATGATGAGGCGCTCCGTGCTGCTTTTGAGCTCACGCGTATGGAGGGTATCATTCCTGCCCTCGAGTCGGCTCATGCCCTGGCTCTCCTTCCCAAGGTCTGCCATCAGTTCAAGAAGGACGACGTTGTAGTGCTCACCGTCTCTGGTCGTGGCGACAAGGACCTTGATACCTATCTGGCTAACAAACCCGAAGAATACAAGTAAGTGATTACTTTTTATCATAGATATTTTGATAATCCGCTTACTTTCCTTTATTAAACAAATTTGCTTACTTACTTAAGTATGAGTTATACTTATCATACAGCATCAAAAACGATTTTGGGCGATCTAGTGACTCCCGTGTC
>JAZLII010000247.1:0-2654 GCA_045617275.1 Bacteroidaceae bacterium | reverse complement strand
AAGTATCAGCCCGACATGATCTACTTCGATGATCATGCCGGAGACTCTCAGGAAGACCTGGGCATCAACATGGGACTGGGCCGGCTCACACCACAGATCATTGCCAACTTCTACAACATAGCCTCAAAGCGTGAGACGGGTCATCGTGAGGTGGTGGCTACCTTCAAGGGTGTGGGTGGCCGGTACAACAGTTTTCAGCGCCATCCTGAGATGATCAATGTCGTGGATCGCTCGCTGGTGAAGAGCACCGAGCTCTACACGGAGGACGACATCATGGCTTTCCCCTTCCAGACTGAGGTGAGCCTGCAGGAGTGGCACTACCAGCAGGGTGCACGGTACCGTAGTGCCTCAGAGATAGTGACACGACTGATGCAAAATGTGTCGCGCAATGGATGTCTTCTGCTCAACATCACACAGCGCGGGCGAGGCGATATCGACCCGGAGGCACGGCAGATATGCATGGACTTCGGTCGATGGATAGAGATCAACAGCGAGGCCATCTACAGTGCTCGTCCCTTCGACGTGTGGGGCAACGAGCAGGTCATCTATACGCGTCAGGGTGGACACATCTATGCCACGCTCCTGAACCCTACAGCAGAAGACATCCTGCTGCCAGAGCTCTCCAGCCTGTCGCCGTCGGTAGGCAAGATCACCAAGGTGGAACTGGTGGAGCAGGGCAAGGCCGTAGTCTTCGAGCAAACAAGGCAAGGACTGGTGCTGCGCATGAGTAGTACGCTACCCACCCCAGATATCCATGACGAACGATTGGCCTGCGGCTTCAAGGTGCTTCGCATCACGCACGACAAGGCGTGGCTGAACGATGATGATCCTGGTGTACGCACCTATGGTTGGAATCGTAGGGTGGGCCAGGGAGTAGGCGACTACAACAACGACCTCTCCTTCAGCGATCAGGTGGGCGACCGATGGGCTGTTCCCTTCTCGGGCAAATGTCTCAGCATCATTGCCCCCACCGGCGAGTGTGAGGGTAGGATGCAGGTTGTGATAGACGGTATGGCGTGTGGCGAAGTGGTCTTTCACAAAGGTCCAGAGCGAAAGGCACAACAGGTGGTCTTCACCTCCAGCAAGCTCAAGAAGGGCGAGCATGTCCTGGAACTTATCAACCTGGAAGGCACCATTGCACTTGATGCCCTGAAGATAGAGTAATCATTCAACTTGAGCCATGCTCAAAGTCTTATCGTTCGGTATCTGCAAAGCAGTGACACTTCGCTCTGCACTGGCCGAAGAACCTCAAAACCTTATAACCTCAAAATTTACAACAATGATAAAGAAACTATTCATCGGTGCATTCGTTGCACTTACTGTGATGTCCTGCGGAAGTCAGGAGAAACAGGTGCAAGCCACCATGGACAAGCTGTCGACAGTGGACGAGTTGATCATGTCGCGTCGCAGCATACGCAAGTGGCAGGACAAGACCATCGCTCGTGATACACTCGACATCATCTTGAAGCATGGCATCAACGCGCCCAACGGCAAGGGCATACAGGCGTATGAGGTACGCGTGATAGACCAGCCTCAGCTGCTGAAGGAGATGTCGGATGCCGTGGTGAAGGACATGCCCGAGGTGGGACGGCGTGAGGGATTCAGAAACATCTTCGTGGATGCGCCATGCGTGGTCTTTATAGCAGCCTACGATGACTACGACCTCTCGCAGGTGGACTGCGGACTGCTGGGCGAGAACATCATCCTCTCTGCCTGGTCCATGGGGATTGGTTCGTGCTGTCTGGGCAGTTCGGCCAGGATGCTCAACACTTCCTCGTCGGCCGTTCCCTTCTTGAAAAAACTTGACTTCTCCGAAGGCTACAAGCTCCTCTACTGCATCGCCCTCGGCTTTCCTGACGAGACCCCCGATGCCAAGCCCCGTAAGGAGGAAAAGGTGCGATATGTTGAAAATTGAGTCTCATGGACACAAAGACAGACAGAGACGTATGCCGTTGCTTCTGGGCCAATCCCTCCAACCCGCTCTACATCGCCTATCACGATGAAGAGTGGGGTGTGCCTTGCCATGACGAGAGGATGCTCTTTGAGATGCTCATACTGGAGGGATTTCAGGCAGGCCTGTCCTGGGAATGCGTGCTCAACAAGCGCGAGGCGTTTCGTGTGGCATACGACAATTTTGACGTGCAGAAGGTGGCAAGGTACGATGAGGGCAAACTTGCCGCACTCGCTGCCGATCCAGGCATCATCCGCAATCGGTTGAAGATCCGTGCGAGTGTGGCCAATGCTTTGGCATTCATTAAGATACAAGAGGAGTGTGGCTCGTTTGACAGATACATCTGGGGCTTCACAGATGGCCAGGTGGTACACGAGCCATGCGACCTTCGCACGACCTCTCCGCTCTCCGACACCATCTCGAAGGACCTTAGGAAGCGGGGCATGAGATTTGTAGGCAGTACCATCGTCTACTCCTTCCTGCAAGCCATCGGTGTGATAGACGGGCACCTTGAAGGGTGCTGGAAATATTCCTATACAAGATAAAAAAGCAACAGGATCGGGGAGGGCACTGAAAAACCCTCTTGATTGCTGAGGTGTAAAAATAAGATTGCACATATGTAGGTAAAAACTTGCATATGTGCGATTTTTTTTGTACCTTTATAGCGTAATAGAAGAATGTATTATGCTTGTTCAACAACAGA
>JAZLII010000246.1:0-5551 GCA_045617275.1 Bacteroidaceae bacterium | reverse complement strand
TACATAGCCTGTCGGACATCGACGGAAAGTTTGAAACCATCAATGTAGACAGCTGTGCCGTGGATTGCTCCGTAGCAGGCATGAGCTTCAACGGTAATCTGAAGGTAGGCAATGACGCATCGTATGGCAAGGGCTTCAGTGGAAGCTTGGAGATCAAGCCCCCGGGCGACCCCTTCACATTGCAGACCACCGGTGGCTTCTACAAGCAGTCGGCAGGCTGGAACTGGGGCTACATGACCGTGGAGATGGATGCAAAGGCCGGTGTGCCGGTACCGCCCATCGAGTTCAACGGCTTCTCCCGCGGTTTCTATTTCAACTGGAGCAGTGCAGCCTCCAACCCCAAGAAGGTGACACCCAAGAAGGGCGTCATCGGTCTGATGCTCGGTGTGAGCATGCAGGCAGTGGGTAGTCCCGATCTCTTCCATGGCGACCTGAAGCTTACCGTGGTTTATGACACCAGCAGAGGATGTTTCTCACAGTTCCTCTTCACGGGCAACCTGCACGCCGTAGACGATCTCGTCAGCTCGAAGGTGACCGTGCTGTATGAGAACAATGACATGGACAAGTTCTTCCAGCTCAACATCACGGTCGATGCCATGGCTGCGGCCAGCTTGGAGACGATGCAGGATCTCAACGAGGATGCTCAGAGCTATGCCACGGCAGCTGACATGACCCACGATTTCAAGAATCTGCAAAATGAAGAAGCTGAATACACGGCAAAGGAAAAGAAGGTGGAAGGAAATCCCAAGACAACCTCTGGGAATCAATCGGCTTTGAAAAATCAGAAATCTCACTTTGAGCTCGACTTCAAGATCACCTTCAAGGAAAACGGAAAGACATTGCCACGCAAGAAGTGGCATCTATACCTGGGCAAACCAGATTTAGCCAGTCGTATCAGCTTGGTGCTCATCAATCTCGATGCAGGCATCGTGGATGTGAATGTCGGTGCCAACATGTATGTGTGCATCGGTAATGAGTTGCCCGGCGACGGTGCTCTGCCCGAGATACCTAACGAGATAGCCCGATTCCTCAACGGATCAAAGGCCGGTAAGTATGTACAGAGCGACAATATCAGTGGAGCCAACGCAGCCCGATCGGCAGCAGCCGGAAACTTCGGTGCAGGCATCTCGGGAGGTGTCATGTTTGGTGCCGAGGTCTATGGACACCTCGGACTCCATCTTGGCCTCCTGGAGGGTGGCTTCGATATGCTGGCAGGCTTCGACGTGTCACTGCGCAAACTGAGTGGTGCAGCAGAGTGTATGAATCTGGGACGCACCCCCGGTTGGCACGGATGGTATGGCGAGGGTCAGCTCTATGCCTACCTGAGGGCCTACATCGACTTGTGTGTGGATCTGGGCTTCTTCGACCCTATCAGCTTCACCCTGATTGATGCTGAGATGGGTGGTCTGCTCCAGATGGGAGGTCCTGCTCCGAGCTACTTCATCGGTAAGCTCAGGGCCAAGGTAAAGCTGCTCGGCGGACTGGTGAACTTCGACAAGAAGTTTGAGTTTGAGTGCGGACAGGTGTGCCGCCTCTATCGTGGCGATCCACTCGACGACTTCGTACTCTTTGATAAGAGTACCGTGGGCGACACCCTGAAGAATGCAGGATGGGATGTGAAGAACCGCATAGCCCCCATCATCACACAGAGTCCCCGCATCATGGCCAATGCCTCGCTCAACGAGCACTTCCGACTGCTCGACGAGAATGAGCTCCAGACCATCCTCGACGACTACAATGCTACCGGAGCAGAGCGTGAGGACCTGGAGATGCAGGCTGAGCGCACCTTTATCTTCCGCCATCGCAGCAGCAACGGCACCAACGATACCCGCAACGCCACCGTCAAGCTCATACGCTATGAGAGTGGCGACAAGAGTCCGGAGGCCCGAAGGTTGACCAGCGAGAGTTGGGACATCCCGGTACTCAATGAGAGAGGAGCGTTCTTGGCACTCGACCTCAAAACACTCAACAGCCACATCAAGGCCAACAGCTTCTATGCGCTGAAGGTGACCGGATATGCCATGGAACTGTACCAGGGCAACGAAATCAATCCCCGTCACTACCAGAAGGGAGGCAAATACGTCAACACCCCCTGGGAGCAAAGCGCCTACTACTACTTTGCCACCAATGGCAATGAGGATGTGGAGGACCATGCCGAGCTGCAGAAGTATGTGGCGCTGGCCTATCCCAGCAAACTCAATGAGCTGATGGACGGCGTGAAGGACGATGATGTGGAAAACTATCGCCCCACTTACTACAACGACGCCACCAGACCCACCATCGCGCTCAACCGCGACATACACGAGTTGGCCTTCCGCAAGGGTCGTGTGCAGTGGCGAGTGTCTACTCCCGATAATATCCAGATCTATGCCACCGACGCAGCCTGGGTGACCCGGGGCGGCAACATCTGCAGTCTGGAGCCTAAGAATGTGCTGCAAGGCGTGGAGGAGAATGGCAAGTACATCATCTCCATAGACTATCTGGTGCCCAACAAGGAGACCGAATTGATAGACACCATCGCACTCAGCCGCCAGCACGTCAAGGTGCTGCCCAAGTCGCTCAGTTGGCAGACCGGAACCATCATCAGCGGCAAGAGACAGAACCTGGACTATGAGAAACCCTTTGTGGTGACCAACCTGTGGAATTATCCCGAGGAGAAGGAAGCACCACGCCTGTCTGACTATGACATAGCGATGGGCAAGATGATGGATGGCAAGTACATCTTCAACCTTTCTCCCAGCTACTACACGTCATACCTCATGCATTGGGCCTTCCTGGCCGGACGCAATGTGGAGTCAAGTTTCTTTAAGGGACTCTATGTCACCACCACACAGTCGGCCATCCTGAGTGTGCCAGGCGCAGGCAGCTATGAGGGTGTGTACAGTTCGGATAGCTACCGCATCATGGACAAGCTGGGAGATATCAAACGACTGCTCTTCTACAATGGTGACCCCAAGCTCTATGGCTTGTATGCCCTGCCTACCCTGAGTGATCCTGCCTACGACTATGTGGGTATCACCGATCCTGCCATCATGCCACACTATCCCGCCAACACATTGCTTGACAGGGCTACCAATGTGCTCGGTCGTATCCGTAACTACTACAAACAGGTGCAGGATGTGCAAGATGAGCTCACATTAAAGTCCAAGGAACTCATACAGGCACTGGGTCCCCAGTATATGCAGCATTCTGTCTCCGACAACCAGCTGGGCTTCCTGAAACGCTACATAGGTGTCTATTTCGGCAACGACCTCCTGAAGGTGCCCTATTATCAGGTGATGATAGGCTGTGCGCCTCATGTGCAGGCCGGTCAGTACAATATCGGCAGCATCTTTGGCGATGTGGGACAGCGTGGCTACCGCTCTTCACAGCTGGCTGTGATGCTCAACCTGATAAAGGACGGCAGCAAGATAGATGACTACAAGAGCGTGTTCCCAGCAGTGGCCACCGGTACCCTATACCCACAACACTTTGATGGCAATGCGAGCTACAATGCAGAGAGTGCCCTGAAGGGAATCACCTCGCTGATAGTGCAGTCGTACCGCGTCAACGCCTTCGACCTGCTGAAGGGACAGTATACCTGCTCGTCATCACTTCTCAACGGACCGTTTGAGACAATGACTCGCATCGATAATCCCTTCAACAACCCCAAGGCTACGGACGTCTCACAAGCCTATCTGAGTACCCATGTAAATAACAGCAGTACCGTGTCGAGCGGTACCCGGGTGGGTGGTGAAGACTTCAACATGGCAGGGTCTACGGAGATGAACTCATTGCTGGAGTCGATGAAGGGCTATGTGAGAACCATCCTGTCACACCGCAATAGTATCAGTCCGCTGTGCGAAAATTGCGAGGAGATGTACAAGTCGGTCAAGGACATCTATGAAGACGAAATGAAGAATATCGTGACCCGATACAACAACCAGAACTTCTCCGGACTGGATTCCAGAGTAGATCAGATGAATCTTAGGATCACGGCACTGCGCTCGCATACGGAGCAGACGAACCAGTCGCAAGCAGGATACTACTATCAGCAGACCAACTCCACCTTCAACTATCTGCAAGCTTCCTACAACACCATAGAGCGGAGCGTGGCTGCCAACAGTGCGGTGCTGGCCGATGCCGCATCGGAACTGGCACGTGGACTGAACCTGAAGAACGAGGTAGTGGAGGACTACCAGCAAGTCGTGGAGTGGCACAAGGGAGCCGTTGCAATGAAGGATGGATATGTGGCTGCCAAGGCCCTGCTTACAGCAACGGCCTATGCCGAGGCCAGTGCCATCAGCAGCAAGGCCAACAGTGTTAGAATGGAGATCAACAACAAGCTGAAGGACAAGGGTTCGCTCTACAACTATCAGAAAGAGGTGGAGAACGAAGTAAAGAAGATCAAGGCATCCATCGCCGACCAGAATACAAGCCGTGATGAAACTCTGCAAGAGGAGTATGACCGCAAAAACGGATACTACCAGGATGTACTCAACCATGCAGCATTGGCTAAGACCTATATTGGCTACATCGAGAGTGGCGTGGAGTACCTGACACAGCATCAAAAGGATATGGACGATTATATGGTCCAGATGGCCAAGGTGGCTCCCGTGGGCACTAATCTCTATCAGGGACAGGAGACAAGAGTGAAATTTGTGAATGAACTCTACGAGAATCGCACGCCATTCCTGGCCTCGCTCACCCTGACCACCTATGACATCGACGATCTGATACAGCGCTCGGCAGACAAGATGACTGCCCTCCGACTGAAGCTGGAGGCGGACAAGTACTATCAGGAGTTTAAGAAGACCTACGACATCGTGCAGAATGGTTACCAAAAGGCACTGGACTATAATGTGTCTGGCAGTAAATGGTTTGATCTGGAAGCTCTGGCCAACAAGATTCAGCCTGCGCTCGAGGATTGCTTCGACTACGTCTCGGCGGGTGTACTCGGTTCTCAAAAGTTCAATTCGCTGCGCTGGACCAGCACCTGCTTTGTGAAATACCAGAAGGCATGCACCGATCTGACCTCCAAGGCCGAACCACTCCAGGCATCCTACGACTCCCTAAAGAACTATGCGGCATTGATAGCCAAGCAGAAGTCGATACTGGCTGAGCAGTATGATGCGTACACGGCAAGGGCGCTCAACGACAAACAGCTTACAGAGGCGAAGAAAATGTATGATGACTGCCTGTATAAGATCAAAGACACGGACAGACTCATCAGGTACACAGAGAGCTCGCTCGAAGGCTTCAATACGGAGCTGTTGGATAGGGTAAACCACTGGACAAAGCTCTATAGTATGCCAGGTACCATTGAGAACAAAGCTAAAGCACTTGCCAAATATCGTTTAGGTCAGGAGCAGAAGATCAAGGAGGCTCGTGAGCTTGCTGAAATCGTTGATAAATCAGCTGGTTTGTCCTGGAAAGATCAACAAGAATTGTCTATTTCCATAACAGTCTTCTCTGAACAAACCCACTGGATAGAAAATTATGAAACGCATGGTAAGACTGTTCTGGACAAAGTGGAACCCGATTATGAAAACCGCCAAACAACAAAAGCGAA
>JAZLII010000245.1:0-5753 GCA_045617275.1 Bacteroidaceae bacterium | reverse complement strand
GGTTTGACCTACGCCGATTCCTGGTGTGTGAGAAGATGCCCGAGTCGCATGCCATTGTACATGATTATACCTATTATACCGACCGTGACTATATCACCAAGAAGGAGTGTCACCGCTTCGTGCTCGAGCCCTATGACAAGGCCTACACACTGGGCATCCCCTATGAGGTGCTGAAGTTCAACACGGGCATGATTGACAACGAGAGATATTATAGAGAATACGAAGTTATACCCATTGACTAACGTTGAAAGATATGAAATACAATAAGATTAAACTCACCAAGATCTGGGTCCTCGTGGGGACGCTAGTTCTCATGGGAGGGTGGAATGTCTTGTCCTCCTGTGCTGCAGAAGACCCCATAGAGGTGCAGGTGGACGATACCCGCTATTATTTCGAGCCAATGCCCGATCGTACAGATGACGAGGCCAACTTGCGCCGTGCCTTCTATGACAAGTACGACATTCACCTCATCTTCAATGACACCCTGCGTCACGACTCCATCTGTCTAGACTTCAATGGTGACACACACTATTTCACCGAGCTCATAGACATGTACTACAGCGTGGGCAACTACATGCCGGGCACCACGACCGATTCTTACCGACTGCTGACCACGATGGAGCAGAAGTACAAGGCAACTAAGTATCTGGAGACAGCCATCCAGCCACACTTCAGCGAACGTATGCGCCCCTTCTCCTGGCTGCTGGTCAACGATATTACGGAGAAGACCAATACGGGCAAAGCAACCTCTCCTTATGCCATCACGGGTGAGAGATGCATCGCCATTGCCCTCTCCACCTATTTCAAGCTGACACCAGCCAGAGTACCCACCTTCACCCAGCAGGTGCTCAACATCATCGCCGTCAAGATGGCCAAGAACAATGCCAAGGCACTGGATCGTTTCTTTGCATTCTCCAATATCTATTACAATCAGTCCTTTGCCGAGTCAAGCATCAGCAATGACGAGAACCTGAAGACTCTGCGCGAGGCAGGTTTCTTCTCCAAGGGCAAGGATATGTTTGGCTCTGCTGTCAACGGTACTTACCCCAACAATGAGATCGACCTGGCCGACTACGTGCGTCTCTCCATTGCCAATACACCTGAGCAGATCAAGACCCAGTATGCTGACTATCCCATCATCATCAAGAAGGATAGCACCATTCGTGAGTTGCTGGAGGAACGCGGTTTCATCTACGATCCAGAGACTCCAACGGATATAGTAACGGACAGATTCTATAATAACTAAAGCAATATGACTACATTATCTAAATATCTCATCCTGCCTTTTGCCTTGGTGATGGGTCTGGCGATGTCGTCATGCGACCAGGAAGAGGATGTCAACTTCAGTGTCAAAGCTACCACCGCGGGCACCTTTGTGGATGAGCGCGATGGATTTGTGTATCACTATGCACAGTTTGGCGATACCGACTGGATGCTCGACAATGGGCACTTCAATCTCAAGGATGCTACACTCTGCCAGATGCCTACAGGGCCCGACGAGGTGAGCGATCGCTACCTGGCTCGCTATGGGTACTGCTATACGCTCACTGGTGCGAAGGAGGCTTGTCCCGAGGGATGGCGCGTGCCTACTGATGAGGACTGGAAGAAGCTGGAGCAAGTCTATGGTATGTCTGCCTCTGAGGCCAACAGCCGTGGATGGAGAGGCAATTGTGCCTATGCCATGCGTGAGCTATCCACAGACTCTCTCACTTTTGGTGCACTCATGACAGGCTACTACACCACTTATACTATCATGCAGACTCCCTCATTCCGCCTTTTGGGTAGCTTTGGCTTCTTCTGGACTTCCACTCCCGATGAGACCAAGGAGAACGAATATTTCTACCGCAAACTGGCCTACAACAAAAAAGAGGTGTGGCGCGAGAGCACGGAGGACGGACACGTGATGCTCTTCGTGAGGTATTGCCGTGATGCCAAGAAGTAGGAGGCTGTACCTGGGGGTGTTATTTAAATATATATATTTAAACACAGAACAGACTTAAACACACAGTAGTTTCGTGATGAAGCGATTGCTTATATGTCTGACAGCCTTGTTGCTCTCCCTGGTGAGTCTTGCCCAGGGGGATAGCGATGTGGTCGCAGAGGGTCAAGAAGAGAGTGCCAGCATGGTTGCAGAGGCTCTGGAAGGTGACGGTATGGTCGCAAAGGCAGATTCGCCTGCATATATCACTGCCAGCCTGGTCATCGTAGAGCCCGACAAAGAGAGTCTGATCACCTACTTCGGGCACGCGGCATTGCGCTTACAATGCCCCTCGGCAGGCTTGGACTATTGCTTCTCCTTCGACTCGATGACGTCGGGCAGTTTCTGGGCTCTGGTGACTGGCGCTGACCGCACCACGTTGCTCCCCATTGTCACTTCCGAATTCATCGAGCGCTATACTTCCCAGCATCGTAAGGTCTATGAGCATGAACTCAATCTTACCCTCGAGGAAGAGCAACGCCTTTGGCAGATGGTGGATAAGTTGGTCGACATGCATGACTATCTGCAGACCGACTTTGCCTACCACGGTTGTGCCGGTGAGACTGCATCGATCATTGCCTCGGCTCTTGACGGACATCTGCAGTACCCATCTATGGTGTCAGGTATCGACCGTACGCACTACGAGATTATCAATAAGTATATGACGCCAGAGAGCTGGACCAAGTTGATGCTCAGTATTTTCGTGAGCCACGACACACATACAGAACTGGCCGACAACGAGGAGAAGCTGATCGTACCTTCACTGCTGGAAACGGTCTGGAAGGAGACCAGAATAGTTGGTACGGACGGATCCGAGCGCTCTGTGTTTGCCCCGAAAGACATGGTGGTCTGCG
Organism: Bacteroidaceae bacterium; assembly: GCA_045617275.1. Taxonomy (GTDB): domain Bacteria; phylum Bacteroidota; class Bacteroidia; order Bacteroidales; family Bacteroidaceae; genus Physcousia. The sequence continues at coordinate 2,921 of JAZLII010000245.1, read as the reverse complement.
ATGCCTCTGCGGGGATGGAGGGTGACAATTCGCCATGGCCTCCAAGCCTGTACTGCACGGCTTTGCTGGCCCTTGTACTGCTCCTCTGTATAGCAGAACTGTTTGTGGGGCGTATCCGTGTCCTCTCCATGGGGACAGACGCCTTGCTACTGGCCGTGCAGACTGCCATAGGTCTGGTGATTGTAGCCTTGTTGCTGTGCTCCACGTTGTCTTCCACGAGTGGGTGGAACAGCAACCTCGTGGTCTTCAATCCTATCCCATTGCTCGTGTGGCTCTACCTGTGGCGTCGCCGTCCTTCGGCGGCTGTTCGTTGTAGGGTGTTTGCCCTATACACAGTGGTGCTGGCGGGATTTCTCGTCTATATGTATGCAGAGTCAAGGTTCTTCCTCTTTCCCCAGTATCTCCTGGTCGCAACCTTCGGAGTACGCTGTGCCGGCATCGCTTATAGCAACTATAGAAATTCAAAGAGATTACAATAAACATCCATTTTTTCATTATTAAAAACAAACTTATGAAGAAAAACTACTTTTCATCATGGAAGATGGCACTCGTAGCAGTGCTTTCGCTGGTGAGTCTGGCTGCAAGCGCAGGTGAGACTTCCAACAAATGGTACTATGTGGCTGCGAAGGCTTATCCTTCGGGCTCGGGCACAGTATATGTGTCAAGCACACAGACCGACTATCCTGCCGATCGTGAGTATAAGGATGTCTCTGAGGCATTCTATCATGACAACACGGGTATGTACAATGGCTTCATCTTTGAGGCAAAGCCCGCTGAGGGTAAGAAGTTTATCGGTTGGGCTTCGGTAGACACCGATGAGGATGGCAATGAGACTCTCTCTGACATCATCACCAACGAGAACCCCACTAACTTCTATGTCACTGCCAAGACCGATACTGGCGACGACGATGGTAGCACCGGTGTGGAGCCTTATCCTCTCTTCCCCGATACCACCTTTGCTGCCATCTTTGGCTTGGTGGACTACAAGTTCTTCCCCGGCCAGGGTGGCTACAATGCACTGGGTGAGGTGAAAATAACCAATCCCACAGCAGGTGTAGGTGAGAAGATGACCTTTGAGGCCATTCCCAGCGATTCGCTGACTACCTTCGTGAAGTGGGTGGATGCCAATGGCAAGGAATACACCGACAATCCCGTGGTCATCACCGTGGATGGTCCCAACACGATGATGCCTTACTTCAAGAGTCCTAAGAGCTTGGAGTATGACTTCCCCAAGGATGGTGCCATCATGATCACTGCTGTGTCTCGTGAATTCTACATCGGTGAACCTCACGAGCTTGGCGTAGCCATGGCTTTCGGTCTCTACAATGAGAGCTGGCAGAAGGATTCGCTGGGCAACCGTCTCAATACTTATGTTTCCAACAAACCCGGCGATAATGGTTATCAGTACCAGCGCAGAAGAAACGAAGGTTTCCTGCTTTGGGGTAAGGGTCAGTTCAATGTGCCCATCGATGACTACGAAAACTGTCTGGCAGATACGGTCAGCTACTGCTACCTCGAGGAGGGCAATGACTTCAATATCAAGGATCTTCCCGCTGATGGCATGAAGTACTATGTACTGGCTGAGGACCATAAGTTCTATCAGGTGACCGAGGGTGTCGTAAATGGTGGCCGTTGGGCTTTGGCCGTACCCGACTCAGTAGGTGAGACCAGCCCTGTGCTCGACCTCGTACTGGAGGCTGCAGGCGAGACCGTAGAGAAGCGTTTCCCCATCCTCAATCCCTTCGATATCACGGAGTTCGTACTCGCTGATCCTACTGCTATCAACCGTGTAGCAGCCGACGAGCCCAAGTCTATGCAGCGCATCTTCGACCTCGGTGGTCGCATCGTGGCTACTCCCGGCAAGCGCGTTGTAGTGAAGGATGGTAAGAAGGTACTCGTGAAGTAAGTTGAGCGTTGAACGTTGAGCGTTGAAGGCCGCGAGTCAACGAGAGCAGAGCGTCAAGTTCGCTTGAATGCTCTGCCGAGTGGAAGCGGTCTCGACCATAGGTCAGCGTCTCAATCAACGTTTTTTTCAATCTATTTAACCCAATTATCAAAGCAATGAAAAAGTTATTTTTCTCATCACTTGCCAGCCTGCTTCTGTTGGCCTGCACCACTACTGCAGCCAAGGAAGAGGGTTATCGCGTATTCGGCTCGTCTGATGTATGCGTAGATGGCGATACCGTTTATCTTTGTGAGATGCAGGGTTTCTTCCAGATGATTCCCCTCGACACCACTGTCATCAAGGACGGTAAGTTTGAGTTCACCGGTTCGTACGATGGTGCTGCCATGCGCTTTGTTTGTCCCATGCATGAGTCGGAAAGTGCAGGTATGGCTACCATTATCCTTGAGAATGCCGACATCGAGGTGCTCTTGAAGAAGGATTCTGCAGCTGTGGTTCACGGTGGTCCTTCTACTGTTCTCTACGAAGAGTATGAGAATGGCGTAGAGGAAGCCTGGGGTGGCAATGCCAACAACCTGATGAGAATCGAAAGCGATACCACATGTACCGCAGAGGAGCGTGAGGCTGCCAAGACAGAACTGGGTGATATCAAGAAGCGCGTGGCCGAATACAAGTACAACTTCATCCTGAGCCACATCCCTTCTCCTATCAGCGACATGCTGCTCATGGACGCGAAGAGTAGCGTTACAGAAGAGCAGTTTGACAACCTGCTGAAGAAGATGGAGGAGTCTGGCAAGACCTACATCCAGTACAAGGAATACAAGGCTGAGCAGGAGGCCATCAAGGCAACTGCTATCGGTCAGAAGTACACCGACCTCTCGCTCAACTCCCCCGAGGGCAAGCCCGCCAAGGTGTCGGACTATGTAGGTAAGAGCCGTTTTGTCCTCATCGACTTCTGGGCCAGCTGGTGTGGTCCCTGCATCAAGGAGATGCCTTGGGTAGTGAAGGCCTATGAGGC